>CAZDMM010000266.1:0-8920 GCA_964505845.1 uncultured Caldilineaceae bacterium | reverse complement strand
AACGTGTTCTTCCCCGGCCCGGGATTCGTGCCTATGTTTTATACCACACCCGCGCCGTTCTCGGCCTACACCGCGCCGTGACGCGCGGAGACGCGGGCGACAGGAAACGAAGGGATGAGGGGTCTAATCATAAAAATCCGTGATGCCTTTGCCGCCTCGCCGCGCAGTTCATCGCTGCATGCCTCTTCGCCTCATCTCCTCACCCGCTGGCTGTTTTTGCGCCTGCTGGGGCTGGTTTATCTTGTCGCTTTTGGCTCACTGTGGGTTCAAGTAGATGGTTTGATCGGCAGCCGGGGAATTTTACCGGCTGCCGATTTTTTAGCCGCCATCTATGCCCGGCTTGGCTGGCAAAGCTATTACTATGTGCCTACCCTGTTTTGGTTCAACGCCGGCGACGCTGCTTTGCACCTGGTCTGCGGCGGCGGGGCGCTGCTGTCGCTGCTGCTGCTGGTGGGGATAGCGCCTGGTCCGGCTCTGCTGCTGCTGTGGGTCTTTTACCTCTCGCTGGCGGTGGCCGGCCAGAATTTTCTGGCCTTTCAGTGGGACAACCTACTGCTGGAAACCGGCTTTCTGGCGATTTTCTTGGCGCCCTGGCAGCTACGGCCCAAACTATCCACCGAGTCCCCGCCCGTACCGGTCTGGCTGTGGCTGCTGCGCTGGCTGCTGTTCAAGCTGATGTTCAGCTCCGGCCTGGTCAAACTGCTCAGCGGCGACCCGACCTGGCGTAATCTAACCGCCCTGACCTATCACTACGAAACCCAACCCCTGCCGGCCTGGACCAGTTGGTACGTCCACCAACTGCCGGCCTGGTTTCACCAAAGCTCGGCAGCGGCCATGTTTGCCATCGAGCTGGTTGTCCCCTTTTTTATCTTTGCCCCGCGCCGCCTGCGCCTGGCAGCTTGTTTCAGCCTGATCGGTCTGCAATTACTCATTATCTTGACCGGGAACTATGCCTTCTTCAACTGGCTGACGATCGCCCTGTGCCTGCTGCTGCTTGACGACGCCTTTCTGCGGGGCCGGCTGCCCCACCGCCTGGCCTCTCGCCTGCCCGCCATCCTTCCGGCCTCAGCAGAAGAAATGGCCCACAGACCAAACGGAGCAAGCGGATTTTTTTCTTTTCTTCGTCCGCTCGACCCGTCGCAGCCGCGCCCCGCTGTTTTTGCCGGGGCGCAATGGGTTGTGGCGCTGGTGATCTTTGGGTTGAGCAGCGCCCAGGTGGGGGGCCTCTTTGCCCCGCTGCCCCGGCCTGTGCAGCAGGCGCTGGCCTGGGCAGCGCCGCTTCGCACCATCAACAGCTACGGCCTGTTTGCAGTGATGACCACCACCCGGCCCGAAATCATCATCGAGGGCAGCAACGACGGCGAAACGTGGCGGGCCTATGAGTTCAAATGGAAACCGGGCGACCCGCTGCGCCGGCCCACCTTTGTGGCTCCGCACCAGCCCCGCCTGGATTGGCAAATGTGGTTTGCCGCCCTGGATGTTTACCAGAATAATCCCTGGCTCATTAATTTCATGGTTCGGCTGCTGCAAGGCTCGCCAGAGGTGCTGGCCCTGCTGGGCCACAATCCCTTCCCTACCGCCCCACCCCGCTACGTCCGGGCCATGCTCTACCTCTACCGCTTCACCGATTTTACAACGGCCAAACCCAACGGGGCCTGGTGGCAGCGCGAGCAGCGCTTGCAATACGCGCCGGTACTATCGCTGCCGGGTCAATGAGGCGATGACAACTCGTTGACTCCCGGCGGCGACTGACCTATAATTGGGCCAAAAAGGCAGAATGGATAGTTGGAAGGCTGGAAGGTGGGAAAAAGAAATCCCACCCTTTCAATCCTCCATTCTTCCAACCCTCCATCTTTCTTTCCAATCTTCCATGACAAGGAGCAACGATGCCAGCCATTCAACTCAAAACCGCTATCCCTGGCCCCAAAAGCCAGGAACTTTTAGCCCGCCGGGCGGCGGCGGTCAGCGCCGCCCTGTACCAATCTGTGCCAATTGCCTATGCCCGCGCCTCCGGCTCGCTGGTAGAAGACGTGGACGGCAATATCCTGCTCGACCTGGTGGGCGGGATTGGCGCGCTGGCGGTGGGACACGCCCCGGCGGCGGTCAGCCAGGCCATCCAGGCCCAGGCCGAAAAATATATCCACGTCTGCCCGATTGTCGCCAACTACGAGCCATATATCGAGGTCTGCGAGCAGCTCAACGCCATCACCCCCGGCGATTTCCCCAAGAAAACGCTCCTGGCTAACGGCGGCGCGGAAGCGGTTGAGAATGCGGTTAAATTAGCCCGTGCCTATACGAAAAGAGCCGCCGTCTTCTGCTTTGAGGGCGCTTATCATGGCCGCAGCAACCTGACTATGGCCCTGACCAGCAAGTATGGCCTGTTCAAAAAAGGGTTTGGCCCCTTTGCCCCGGAGATCTACCGCCTGCCGCTGCCCAACCTGTATCGCACCCCGGCCGGCATGAGCCAGGAAGATTACCTCAATTGGAGCCTGTGGAACCTGGAGAATGCCCTCGTGGCCTATGCCGACCCCAGCGCCGTGGCCGCCATCATCATCGAGCCGATCATCGGCGAGGGCGGCTTCATCCCTGTCCCCACGCCCTTCCTGCAAAAAATCCGCCAGATTTGCGATACGCACGGCATCGTGATGATTGCCGATGAGATTCAATGCGGCTTTGGCCGCAGCGGTAAACTCTTTGCCATCGAGCACAGCGGCGTTGTGCCCGACCTGGTCATCACCGCCAAATCGCTGGCCGCCGGCACGCCCTTGAGCGCCGTCACCGGCAAAGCCGAAATCCTGGACGCGCCCCACCTGGGCGGCGTGGGCAGCACCTACGGCGGCAATCCCCTGGCCTGCGTGGCCGCTCTGGAAGCCATCCGGCTGATCAACCGGCCCGAAACGCTAGCCGCCGCCGCTCGCATTGAAGAGATGGTGCGGGGAACCTTTGAGCCGCTGCAAGCCGAAATCTTGGTGTTGGGCGATGTGCGCGGGCGGGGGGCCATGATGGCCCTGGAGTTTGTCAAAGACCCCGCCACCAAAGAACCCTGGCCGGAGTTTGTCATCAGCGTGATTCAAAAATGTACGGCCAGAGGGGTGCTGCTCTTACGAGCCGGGTTGTACAGCAACTGCATCCGGCTGCTGCCGCAGTTAGACATTCCTGAGGCTCAGTTGCGTGAGGGTTTGGATGTTATGACCCAGGCGATAGTCGAGGTTTACGGGGAGATGGAGCAAGGGTAAGAATTCGGAACCGTTATCAAGGGGGATGAGCGAGGCGTAGGGGTTGGGGCTGCCTGCCAACAAACGCCATTTATCTGTGGTTGAATCAGAGCAAACGGAGCTAGAACATGGCAGATTTTTCGGCGGGCGACCCACCCTTAAGCCACGATATCATAGATGTCGTCCCACAAGACTCATTACCCTCAGCAACGCCAGCAAATGGGGGCTGTCTCTCCGAGCTACAGTGGATGGCCAGCGCCTGGGCCTTAGCCTGTTTCAGCCTGGCCTTTTACCGTCACGCCGTCCGGCGTTCGGTGAGGGCAGCCCTCTTACTGCTCTTTCTCTTTGGGCTAATCAGCGCTGTTTTACAAACGGTGATGGTGACTCGTTCCCTGATCCAAACCGGACAGGAGATACGGACAGAACTTGAACGCCGAGAATTTCCAGAAATACGGATTAGCGGCGGCGTAGTCGAGGTGGATGGTCCGCAGCCACTCATTTTAGTAGATGAGGAAGGCGTGCTGGTAGCTATTGATACCACTGGGGCGCTTGACCCGGATATTCTCAGAGACAGCAGCGGCGAGTATCAGCAGGGCTTTTTGCTCACCAGCAACAAGCTCGCCGTTCTTAATCGGAATGGCCGGTATCAAGAAACCCGGCTCAGTCAATTACAACCCCTCCTGGGCGACCCTTTTATCATCAACCAGGAAACTGTTCAAACGTATTGGGTTTACCTATCATTCTTCATCGCCGGGATTGTTGCAATTGCGCTTTCACTCTGGAATACCTTGCTTCGCCTGCTTTATCTGCTGGTGATAGCGGGCCTGTTTTACGGTATCTTACAGCTTACCAAACGCCGCCATATCAGTTTTGAACAGATCCTCACGGTTGGCCTATATACTGTCTTTCCCACGTTGTTGGCTCGTTTCCTGCTAGCCCAGGCAGGGGTTGATTTTTGGGGCCTGTTCACTTTGATACTGGTTCCGGCCTGGGTGGGAGGGCTATGGGTGGCCTTTTCAAAAAGCCCGGTTAGCCCCATCTTTGATAAGTTCGGCCTGGAGCGTCGTCTCTGGGCATGGCGGGCCTGGTTTGCTCTGCCGTTAACAGCAGATATTGCCCTGGAGATGATCTTCCACTGGCAAGCCTGGTATGTAACCTGGCCCTTAGCCGCTGTAACCCTGGCCGGCTTGGCTATAGTTAGTTTGCGCCCCAATCGCCGTTGGTAACTTGCTTGGAAGGCTGGAAGGATGATAAACGTCCAGCCCTCCAGCCTTCCCATCTTCCAATTATTCTCCCCACACGTAATAGAGCACGCCATCCTCAACCCGCGTGGAGATAAACATCAAGCGAGAATTGGGCGGCGCCGGGGCTTTGAGGCGCTGGCCATCTTCCATAGCAAACTCGGCGTTGTGCCATTGGCAGACAAACTTACCGTCCCGGCACTCCAACGGCCCGCCAAAGTGGAGGCAGGTGTTGGCCGCCGCTTTGAGAATCCCGTTGACCCGGTAAACATGCACTTCTCGCCCAAAAAACGGCACCAGCTTGGTTCCTTCGACAGGAATTTCTTCGACCTTGCAAAGTGGGTGTTTCATCGTTTGTTCTCCTTTTTAGTTGCATTTACAATAGTTGTATTTACAACTATATTTTACCACAAAATAGTTGCGTTGTCAACTACTTTGAGCTACAATCCTGGTATGACTTTTCAAAATGAACCCACCGAACTATCCCTGTCGGCCTGGCGCGCTTTTATCACCGCTCACGCCACCCTGATTGACCTGATTGACCGCCAAATGATGGTAGCAGGCTGCATCCCCCTGCATTGGTATGATGTGCTGATTGAACTGTTTGAAGCGCCGGAGCAGCGTTTGCGGCTGCACGAGCTGGCCTCCAAAGTGGTCTTGAGCCGGAGCGGCTTGACGCGGCTGGTGGATCGGCTGGAAAACGCCGGGTTTTTGCGGCGAGAGGTTGACCCCAGCGACCGCCGGGGCGCTTTTGCCGTTTTGACCGAAGCGGGCCGGGGGGCGCTGCGCCGCTCCTGGCCTGTCTACGCCCAGGGCATCACCACCTATTTTGCCAACCACCTCAGCCCGGCCGAGGCGCAAACCCTGTCTGATGTTTTTACCCGCCTCTTGGAGGCTGCCCAAAAAACGGAGACTTAGGAAAGAGCAGAGCAAAGGATCGGCTGGCGTGGGAAATTTTATTATCTTTATCCTGGTTTTGTTTGCCCTGGCGGCCCTGCTGCGGATAGATTTTTTCTTTTCCATTCTGTATCTGCTGGTGGGGGTGTATCTTTTTTCTCACTTCTGGGCGCAGCAGATGTTAAAGCAAGTGCGCGTCAACCGCAGCCTGGTGCAGCGGGCCTTTTGGGGCGACCAGGTGACGATCACCTTAAAGCTTGAAAATCGGGGCCGCCTGCCCATCCCCTGGCTCTTGCTCTCAGAAACGCTGCCCGTCGCCCTGGTCAGCCCACCTTTTTGGCAAGAAGTGATCACCCTGAGCGGCCGCAGCAGCTACACCCGGCAGTACCGGGTGTTGGCTCGACAGCGCGGTTACTACCCTATCGGCCCGCTGACGTGGCAGGCCGGCGACTTGTTGGGCCTCAAGCGGCAGGTGAACGCAACGGTCGAGGCTGATTACCTGATTATCTACCCCAAAATTGTGCCGATTGCCCAACTGGGTTTGCCTACCCACAGCCCGCAGGTGGCTTTGCCCACCACCGTACCCTTATTTCAAGACCCGGCCCGACTCACCGGGGTGCGTGATTATGCTCCCGGCGACAACCCCCGCCACATGCACTGGAGCGCCACCGCTGCCAGCGGCCGGCTGCTAATCAAGCAGTTTCAGCCGGCCATCGCCCGCGATAACGCCATCTTCCTCAACCTGGATCGGGATGACTACGCCCAACGTGGCTACCCTGAGCCGGCCATTGAGCTGGCCATTACCACGGCGGCTTCGCTAGCGTACCACATGCTCTCCCTGGAAAAGCTCCCGTTGGGCTTGACCACCATCGCCGCCGACCCATTGGACGGAAGCCAGCGCCATTTTAAGCTGCCCCCCCGGGCCGGGCGCGACCAGTTAAGCCAAATTTTAGAGCTTTTGGCGCGGGTACAGGCAGGTTACCAGACCCAATTTTTAGAACGAGTCCGGCAGGAGATTGTTCATTTAAGCTGGGGGACAACGATTATCGTCATCACCAGCGACGAGTCGCCGGAACTGCTGGATACGCTGCTCCTGTTGAAACGCTCCGGCTTTCAAATCACGCTGGCGCTGGTGCAGCCGCCGCGCCGCCGCCTGGACAGCCCGGCCCACCAGGCCAAGGTTTTGGGGATTCCGGTGTATAGAATTCAGCGAGAAAAAAATGTGGAAATATGGACCGAAGGATGAATGGCCAATACAGCAAGGCAGATTGGATTTGAGAATATGGACGACGAGGTGATAGAAGTCAAGCGCAATCCCTGGGCCGATAATGTCTTCAGGCCGCTGATGCTGACCGTGATGATCATGTGTTTCAATATATCCCTGGTCAACCTGGCGCGGGCCATTAATCCGGCCTGGAACGGCTTTTATTTTTTACTGGGCATGTTGTTAACCACCCTGGAAGCCATCTATTCCTACCGCGTTCTCAAATTGTACCGCTGGCTAAATGTGCCGGTGTTTCAGTACCGGCTGGCCGAATTGGGTATGCTGATTGTTCTGCTCAAAATTCTCAGCTTTGCCGGCAAGTCGCTGGCCCAGATAGGGGCCGAACTGCAACTTTTGTGGCAAGATCCGGGCGCTTTCCTCAACCTGGAATTTTACATCCTCCTGATGCTGGCCCTGGTTGCCTGGCTGGCCACTACAGAAACCATGGCCGATTTTGAGGCGCTGTATGATCCCTACACCTTTCGCTCCGAGCATCTGACGCCGCTTGATGAGCTGGCGCTGCGCTTCTTTTGGGGTGGGGTGCTGATTGTGTTGTTTTCAGGGATCACCCAATGGGCAGTCAGTTCTGGGTGGGCCAGTTTGCTGGATTGGCAGCGGCCCAGCATGGGCGGGGTAGTGCTCAATGTGCTGATTTATTTTACCCTGGGCCTGGTTTTGTTAAGCCAGGCCCACCTGACCACGCTCCAAACGCGCTGGTGTATCCAAAAAATAACGGTGGCCTCCAACCTGGCCAAACAATGGGCCTGGTATGGGTTAATCTTTTTGGGCCTGCTCATGCTGATTGATTTGGTTTTGCCGACCCGTTATACCCTGGGCTTTTTGGCTACCGCCGGGTTGGCGGTTGCCTTTCTACTTGATCTTCTGTTCTTTTTGGGGCGTTTATTATTGCTTTTGCTGTTTTTGCCGTTTGCCTGGCTCTTTAAGGCCTTATTAGGCCAGACTGCCCCAGAGGGACTGGCCGGCCCACCCGCCCTGCCCCATTATCCCCAATTTCCCGCCGAACCGGCGGCTTCGTGGGTAGATTTTGTGCGCTCGCTCATCTTCTGGCTGGTGGCCGGGGCCATGGTTTGGTATCTACTGAAAATCTACCTGAACGAACACCCAGAAATAGGCCGGTGGCTGGGCAGCTTTAAAATGGTTGAACTGCTGGCCAGCCTGTGGCGCTGGCTGGCGGGGCTGGTGCAAGCAGGATGGGAGGCGCGGCCGCGGCCGGCCAACCGGCGCGGGCAGCCTGATAAAAACGGCGCTCACCCCTGGCGCCGGCGTTGGGCGGGCCTGGGCGGACTCTCGGCCCGCGAGCGGATTGTGTATTATTACCTCAACATTTTAGAACGCGCGGAAAAAGTGGGGCCGGCTCGCCGTAAACAGCAAACCCCGTTTGAATACGAGCCGGAATTGAGCCAGGTTGTGCCAGAAGCCGAACCGGCCGTTAATTTATTGACTCAGGCTTTTGTTTGGGCCAGGTACAGCCAGGAGCCGTTTGAGGAGGTGCAGGCCAACCTCGTGAAGGCGCTGTGGCAAAAGATTCGGCAGGAGTTAAGCCGGCTTCAGCGGGAGTAACAATCTAAACACAAAGTAAGAGCCTGCCAACAGAACCAAAAAACTAGCGGGTCCAACTCATGTGTTCTTCGGCCCAGGTGTTGAGGTCAATAGCGGCGCGCTGCGGGTCAAAATCAAACCATTTTTGTTTCTGGTAATCTTGCAAGGTGATGGTCCACACGGCCCAACTGCCCGACTCGTTGGAAACATAGGCCACACTGCGCCCATCGGGGGACAGGGCGGCCATGCCATCCTGGGCGCTGTTGTTAGTCAGGTTGACTGGCTGGCCCCCGGCCAGGGAAAGCAGGTAGATGTCCCAATCACCGTCAAGCGGCAGCATATAAACCAGCCACCCTTTTTTAGCATCCAGCGGCAGCCCGCCATCGCTGGTTAGACGCACCGGCTGCATTGTAGCAGCATCCATCACCCAAATGCCGCATTGGCCGGCCTGACCGGCCCAATCGGCGCAGCCCTGAAACAGCAGGCGATTGTCATCCGACCAGACCAGGTTGTTGCCGGCGAGGTTAACCTGGTTAGCCTGCACCGGCCGGTAATCGCTATCCGTCCGAGCCAGTTGGCTGCTTTGCCGGACAAAGGCACGGTTGAGGTTAAGGTCCACAAAGATAATTTCAGAACCATCAGGCGACCAGGCCGGCCAGTAAGCATCACCCCGGTCATTGAGGGGGGTGGGGGCCTGCCCCTGCCGGCCGGTCATGAAGATGCCCCGCAGCGGGCCGGTATCC
>CAZDMM010000265.1:0-8934 GCA_964505845.1 uncultured Caldilineaceae bacterium | reverse complement strand
ATTCTTAAAACTCATTTATACTTGTATCAACGGTAAGTTAACCTTACATTAAGTAAAGTATTTTTATATGGGAGTGAAAAAGCTATAGCTTTTTCACTCCGAAAAACTTTTCACTCCGAAAAGCTACTTTCTGGGAGAATCGGTAAAATGTCTTCCTTTGACAGCACCGGTGAGCGTTTTCGCCGCTCATACCGGCGCGGTTTGATAATCTTCATTTATGGCTTAATTTGGCTGACGGCGGGATACGCGGCCTTGTTGGCGACCGGCCAGTTTTTCCCCACCAGCGACTCGCTCCCGGCGGTGCTGGTAAGCAGCCTGTGGGCCTCGGCCTGGGTGGGAGGGCTGGCCGGAACGGCGGCTATGTTGCAGCGTCTGGGCCAAAGCCTGGTGGTCGCGCCCCACTTTTTGCAGCAATCGTTATTACCCTATTTGGCTCGCCCCCTGGTTGGCCTGGGGGCTGGCGTCATCAGCTTGGTGGTCGTGGTGTTGCCCGGCACGCTGCTCATCAATTTTGCCACCACTCGCAGCCTGGCTCTGGTTGATAGTTTTAGCTCGCCCACAACGGTGGCGGTACAACTGCTGCTGGCCGGCATCGCCGGTTATTACCTGTGGAGTGGTTTGAAGCAGTTTGAAGCAACGCCGCCCGCCGCAGACGTAGGGGCAGACCTTGCGTCTGCCCAAGTGGGCGACCGCAAGGGGTCGCCCCTACGTCCGATTTTGTCGGGGAGTGAGCCGCTGCTCACGAATCCTCCCGCCAGCGATGAAGCTCCCTTTGACTTCAAAGTGTGGGCGGAACAGCACCAGGAAATGATGAAGTGGTCGCTCACCTGGGGGTTGGTCATTTTCTTTTATGGCTTGGTGTGGCTGTTGGCTCTGTTGGTCAGCCTGATAGGCAACGGCTCACTCTTTATGCTGGCAGATGACCTCAGTCAACCGGCCGTCCGCCTGGCCAGCGTGGCCTGGTCAACCATTGCGGCGGGGGGCATCGGCGGGGTGATGGGCATGTTCTATCACCTGTACCACCATATTTCCATGCAGCAAGACTTTCATCGCCAACATGTGATGAATTATCTCATCCGGCCCCCGTTGGGGCTGGTGGTTGGTGCGGGTCTTTATCTCTTTATCGGCAGCGGCTACCTGAGCCTGGAATCCCTCAGCACAACTGCCCCCACCAACAGCGATGTCCCCTTTGTGCTGGCCCTGCAATTGGTTCTCGGTTGGGTGGTCGGCTTCCGGCCCCAAACCCTGCTCAACCTGGTGCGCTGGGTGGTGCAGGCGCTCAACCGCTTCTTCCGCAGCATCCTGTCCGTGCTCGCGCCGCGCTTGCTGTGGGACAAAACCAGCCGCGCCGACGCCCTCAACGAAGTCTCCCAACAAGCGGAACTGTTCCGCCCCCTCGAACGCAACCGGCTGCGCCGCAAACCGTAACTACAGTTTTGCACAAATTCATAACGAATTGGAGTCGAGGCTTTAGCCGAGTTGAACTAGTTTTGTCTCAGCTACCCGCAGGGGGGCTACGCAGAGCCAAAGGCCCCCTGGTGGCAGCCTCGACCCCGGTCTAATATCTTGTATTTTTCACAAACATCTTGTAAAATTCATTATTATCACCACTTTGGAGAAATACAATGCGAACTGCCGTAACCAAACGCGGGCAGACAGTCATTCCCGCGCCCATCCGTAAACATCATCAAATTAATGAAGGAGACTATTTGGTGTGGATAGATGATGGCGACTCCATCCGCGTCATTCCCATATCGCGTGACCCTATCACAGCCTTGCGTGGCAGCGGGCGAGGGGAACGGTTGGTGGAGCGCCTCTTGACGGCCCGCCAAGAGGATCGCAGTTATGACGGCTGAAGCTTACCTTTTGGATACTTCGGCTATTTTGACCCTTATTGAGGATGAAGCCGGGGCAGACAGGGTCGAGCAAATTTTACGAGAGCAGCCGACCGTCATCACCTGGATGAGTTTGCTGGAGATTTCCTACATTACGCAGCAAGAGCGTGGCCCGGTGGAGGCGGAACGGCGCTATGCCCTGCTGCGGGCGTTGCCTATCACCCACCTGTGGGATATGGATGAGCCAACTTTGCTGACAGCCGCCCGCTTGAAGGCCAATTATCGTTTATCCCTGGCCGATACCGTCATCGCGGCCTACGCCATGCAGCAAGCAGCCGTTATTCTCCACAAAGACCCGCAATTTGAAGCATTGGCCGGACAGGTCAAGCTGGAAGCATTGCCGTATAAAAACGCTTAATTCTCCCCCTCTATCCGAGCCACTATTACGGTTGTATCATCGGCCAGCGGTTGGCCAGCAGTGAACATTTGCAATTCTTGGCGCAACGCCTGCACCAACGTTTTGGGCGCTGCTCCCGTCTCCCGCTGCACCACCGCCGCCAATCGCTCCACGCCAAACTGTTCGTGCTGGGGGTTGGTAGCCTCGGTGACGCCATCGGTGTAAAGCAGCAGCGTGTCACCCGGCGTCAGGGTGACGCTTTCCGTCCTGATTTGAAACTCCTCGACCAGTCCGACCGCCGGGCCGGTGGGACGCAGCCAGGTGAAGGGACGGTCGTGGTTGGCCCACAAGGGTGGATTGTGGCCGGCGCTGCTGTAAGTGAGGCGGCGGGTGTAGGGGTCAAACCGGGCCAAAAAGATGGTCACAAAGGTGGTGACATGCACGTTGTGATAAAAGAAGCGGTTGAGGTGGGCCAGCACCTCGGCCGGGGAGGTGGTGGTGGGGGCCAGGGTGCGCAGCGCCGTTTGGACGCTGGCGACCAGCATGCTGGCGGCCATGCCGTGACCAGCCACATCGGCGATGGCCAGGCCGTGAGAACCGTCATCAAAATGCAGAAAGTCAAAATAATCGCCGCCCACAATTTGGGCCGGCCGGCTGAAGACGGCCAGCTCCAGGCCGGGGATAGCCGGGACGCTTTGGGGCAGCAGCGCCCGCTGAATTTTTTGGGATAGTTCCAAATCATCTTCCAGGCGGCGTCGTTCTTCATCAGAAAGATGGCTCAGACAGATGCAGCAGGTGTAATCCATCTCCAACAGTTCCGGCTCGATGGGGGTGTGACAGACCTGGCACAGGCCCAGGGTTTGGTCTTCGGCTTTGGCAATGGCCGTATCGAGGGCAGTCAAACGAGCCTGTACGCTCCGTTCGGCGGCCGGCCCCAGCCGCACCTGTTTGCTGCGCGGTGAGGCGGCCCGCAGCCAGCCGGTCAAGTTGTGGCGGGTTTCCAGCAGCCCACCCCGAATCCGTTCAAAAAACATCGCGTCCATAAAGTCTCCCTACTCATCAGGTGACAGTCACTTGAAAAGTGACTGTCACCTTTATCTATCACCCGACAATAACTCGCACCTGCGATGCGATAAATTAAAGACAGGCTCACAGTGCCAAAAGTGACTTCTATAACCGCCGAGTCCTGGCAGTCCGCTTGTTGTTAGCCAGCCCTCAGTGTTTGAACAACTAACCTTCTTGGAATTGTACCCCATGCTGTCTCATAAAAGATTTTAAAACTTCTACATGGATACAATGCCCAACATGTAGAAATGCACTATCTCGAATCCGTTTTTTTACGCCATTACGTAGGACTTCTTGGTTTACATCAAAATCGAGGTCTAAATGGGCCGTGCTCGCTTGCATTCCCCATATTCGACCTTCTGCATCAAATGCTGGTCCACCACTTTGACCTTTAAGGCCAGGTGTGCTCATCTCAAAACCCACTATTTGGCCTGTCTCATCCACAAGATGGCGAGTAACCATGCCTTCAATAGGAAATCTAGGTGTATCTATCCGCCCCATATCTGTCCAACGTATTCTATCGGCTGCATTATCGTAGGCGAAGTTTGAAAATTCGGCGAACGGAAAACCGAGACGGCACAAAAACATACCTTGCCTGAGATTTAAACTATTAGCTGCAAAGGTTGGGAATGAATCGCAAAGTAAGCGTGTGTAGTTATAAAAACGAATAAGAGCCACGTCTATACGCTCATGCACTCTGATTTCAAACTCAAGATTGCCTTCAACGCAATTCATAAAACGATTAAGGAGCTCAAATGTTGTATCTTTTGAGAAGCCATACTTTTTCTCTAGCTCGCGTAGTAATTGTTTCTCTTTCTTTTGACCACGCCCTATATCCAATTCTTTGGTAAACGCTTGACGTTTTGCCTCAATTTGGTCACCTACTACAAGCTGCTCCGCTACGTGACGGCAAGTTAGCGCCCATCCCTCAGAATTAACGAAGAAAAGAGTAGCAGCTCCAGGTTGTATTATATTTGATCCGTAATTTCGACCTACTGAATGAATCGGTCGAGTGAATTCTACCGCAGTCTCAATTGCTTTCACAAACATTTAAACTTTATCTCTTTCGCCTGACACTGGAGTCGTTGGCTGGCTAACAAAGTCTTATAACACTTTCCGCAAAAACTGCCCGGTATAACTCTCCTCCACCTGGGCCACCTGCTCCGGCGTGCCGGTGGCGATGATTTGGCCGCCCTGGTCGCCGCCCTCCGGCCCCAAGTCAATAATCCAATCGGCGCTCTTGATAACATCCAAATTGTGCTCAATGACGATGACGGTGTTGCCGGCGTCGGTCAGGCGGTGGAGCACGTCCAGCAGCTTTTGGATGTCGGCAAAGTGCAGGCCGGTGGTCGGCTCATCCAAAATGTAGATGGTATCGCCGGTGGCAACGCGGGAAAGCTCTTTAGCTAGCTTGACCCGCTGCGCCTCGCCGCCGGACAGGGTGGTGGCGCTCTGGCCCAGCTTGATGTAATCCAGGCCGACATCGTGCAGGGTGGTCAAAAAGCGTTTAATGCGAGGAATGTTCTCAAAAAAGTTGAGCGCCTCGGCCACGTCCATATCCAACACTTCGGAGATATTTTTGCCCTTGTAGCGCACCTGCAAAGTTTCGCGGTTAAAGCGGCTGCCGTGACACACGTCGCACGTCACCCACACGTCGGGCAAAAAGTGCATCTCCACCACCTTTTGGCCGTAGCCGTCACACGCCTCGCAGCGCCCCCCTTTGACGTTGAAGCTGAAGCGTCCGGCCTTGTAGCCGCGCGCCTGCGCCTCCGGGGTCATGGCAAACACCTGGCGGATGTCGTCCCACATCTTCACATACGTGGCCGGATTGCTGCGCGGGGTGCGGCCAATGGGGTCCTGGGTGATGTGGATGATTTTATCCACCGCCTCCAAGCCCTCGAGTCCCTCAAAGTGGCCGGGCCGCTCCTGGGCGCGATGCAAAATGCGGGCCAGGGCCGGGTAGAGCGTTTCGGTGATGAGGCTGCTTTTGCCGCTGCCGCTGACGCCGGTAACGCAGGTAAAGCAGCCCAGCGGGATGCAGACATCCACCCCGTTGAGGTTGTGATGGCTCACGCCGGTCAATTTGAGCCAGCGCCCGTTGGGATTGCGCCGCCCGTTGCCCGCCGCCACGCTTAATTTGCCCGAAAGGTACTGGCCGGTCAGCGATTTGGCCGACCGTTTGATTTCTGCCGGCGTCCCGGCAAAAACCACCTGCCCCCCCTTGATGCCCGCACCGGGACCGAAGTCAATAATCCAATCGGCGTCGCTCATGGTTTCTTCGTCGTGCTCCACCACCAACACGGTGTTGCCCAGGTTGCGCAGCCGTATTAACGAATCGAGCAGGCGGCGGTTGTCGCGCTGGTGCAGGCCGATAGAGGGTTCATCCAGGATGTACATCACCCCCACCAGGCCGGAGCCAATCTGCGAGGCCAGCCGGATGCGCTGCCCTTCGCCGCCGGAGAGCGAGGGCGCCGCCCGGTCAAGGGTGAGATAATGCAGCCCCACATCGAGCATAAATTTGAGACGGTCGCGGATTTCTTTGAGAAGCTCATAAGCTATCTCTAATTCTTGGGCGGTTAAACGTTGAAGGTTAAACGTTGAAGGTTTGCCGTTACCATTTGAAGGTTCAACGTTAAACGTTGAACCTTCAACCGTTTCGCCCATTAGCCCGCAAATCCACTCATACGCCTGGCCGACGTGCATGCGGGTCACTTCTGAGAGCTTCAGCCCGCCCACGGTCACGGCGCGAGCTTCGGGGCGCAGGCGCTGGCCCTGGCAGGTGAGGCAGGGCTGCTGGCTTAAAAACTGGCTGTAGTAGTCCCGCATGCCCTGCGATTGGGTTTCCTTGTAGCGCCGCCGGGTAGATTTAATCACGCCCTCGTAGGGCCAACTGCCGGAAAAATTCTCGCTTTGATAGTGGAATTTAATATGCGGGTTGCCGTTGAGGATCAGGTCACGCACCTCTTGGGGCAGGTTAGGCCAGGGGGTGTCCAGGCTAAAATGGAAGCGGTTAGCCATCTGCCGGGCAATTTGGGCGGCCCAACTGCTGCTTTTTTTGGCGACCGCTCCCCAGGGAATCACGGCCCCCTCATTGATGGATTTGGAAGGGTCAATAAACAGTTCCGGGTCAAACTCAAACTGCTCGCCCAGGCCGTTGCAATCGGGGCAGGCCCCCAGCGGCGAGTTGAAACTGAACAACTGCGGGGTCAATTCGGGGAAGCTCAGGCCGCAGTGGGCGCAGGCGTTCTGCTCGGAGAGCAGCATCTCCTCGCCGTCCATCACATCCACAATGATGACGCCCTCCCCCCAGCGCAGCGCCGTCTCCACCGAGTCAGTCAGGCGGGCGGCAAATTCCGGGTCTTTTTCTGCCGGAATGACCAGCCGGTCCACCACCAGCTCGATGTTGTGCTTTTTGTTCTTCTCCAGCTTAAAGCGCTGGTCGAGTTCGGTCGTCACCCCGTCAATGCGGGCGCGAGCAAAACCATCGGCCCTGGCCTGGGCCAGCACCTCCTCAAACGTTCCCTTGCGCCCCTTGGCGATGGAGGCCAGCAGTTGAAAGCGCGTCCCCGCCGGCAGTTCCGCCACCTGGTCTACAATTTGCTGGGCGCTCTGCTGCTTGACCACCCGCCCGCAGTTGTGGCAGTGGGGCGTGCCGACCCGTGCAAAGAGCACCCGCAGGTAATCGTATACCTCTGTCACCGTGCCGACGGTGCTGCGCGGGTTTTTGCTGACCGCTTTCTGCTCGATGGCGATGGCCGGGCTGAGGCCGCCGATGAAATCCACTTTGGGTTTCTCCATCTGGCCCAAAAATTGGCGGGCGTACGAGGAGAGACTCTCCACGTAGCGGCGCTGGCCCTCGGCGTACAGGGTATCAAAGGCCAGCGAGGATTTGCCGCTGCCGCTGACTCCGGTAAAGACCACCAGCTTGTTGCGCGGAATCTGCACATCCACATTTTTGAGGTTGTGCTCCCTGGCTCCGCGAATCACAATTTTATCTTGAGGCATGCCGGCCTCTTTGGTTCGACTTCGCATCCTTTTTATCCCCGTAAAGCGTGGAGCGTGATGCGGAGAGCGCCTATACACTTCACGCTCCCCACTCCTCGCCTCACTTGACATATTAGAACATTCTTTCTAGCGAACTGTCATTTTAGCACAAAGCGAGTTTTCCTACAAAAGACCACCCTCACCTGATGGAGAAAGAGGACCCTCTTTTGGGAGATGGCTCCCTCACCCCGTCGCTAACGCGACTCCCCTCTCCCGTTGGGAGAGGGGAGGGGGGTGAGGGACTCCCTTACCTTTTGGCGCTCCAAAAATGGTGAAAGTGGCCCTTACGAACTCAATTTTAGGTGAATCAATGTCGTGAGGAGTCAAATCTATTGATTTTACATCAAAATTTACCCTAACGGGGGGGTAAGGACACATGGGGCATGACCATTTGAGTTGTAACCCCTGATCAAGCTATAATCGCCCCTCGCTAAATTTTTTATATCTTATACTGTTCAGTAAAGGTGACCGGCGCCTGGTTAGCCCTGGGTTTTGCGGTTCTCAATCGCCTTGCCAAAGGAGAAAAGCGCCGGTCACCTGAGCAGTCACATATCTTTTCCTTAAGGAGGAACACAGTTGATGCAAGGTGACAACACACAATCGTAATGATCTCTTACAACTTGGGGAACATTATATCTGCGATCTTTCGGGCTGCGATACCGCGCTTTTGTTTGATCCCAAACGAGCGATGCTCAAAGACCTGTTTGGCTGCCGGCATGCTGCTATTCAAAAAATTCACCGGCTGGCCCAGGTGGAGCCGGCGGCCCAGGTGGAGGCGGCGAGATGACTGAACAATGGTTGACTGAACAACTTCACCCCTTTTATCGCAAATCGCTGTGGGTGGAAGAAGTTTTGGTGGATGAGCAGACCGAATTTCAACACTTGCAGGTCGTTCAAACCAAGTTTTTTGGTCGCACCCTGGTTTTGGATGGCATTATCCAACTGACCGAGCGCGACAACATGGGCTACCACGAGATGATTACCCACGTGCCGCTGCTGGCTCACGGCAATCCCAAGCGGGTGCTGATTGTGGGCGCAGGCGACGGCGGCTCGCTGCAGCAGGTGCTACGCTACCCCTCGGTGGAAGAGGCGATCGTGTGTGAGCTGGACCGGCGGGTGGTGGAAATCTGCGCCGAATATTTCCCCCACTTTGGCAACCCATTTGCCAACCCGCGGGCCAGGCTGGTCATTCAAGATGCCTTTGACTATTTGCAACAGCCCAACAACAAATTTGACGTCATCATCTCCGACACTACCGACCCCATCGGCCCGGCGGAAAAGCTCTTCAGCGCCGAGTTTTACCAGCTCATGGTCAACGCTCTGACGCCCAACGGCGCGATTGCGACCCAATGCGAGCAAATGTACTTTGACGCCCAATTGATTAAGGATATCCTCGCCTTTGCCAAAACTTTGGTACAGCACCCGGCTTACTACTACAGCCTGGTGCCCACTTACCCCGGCGGCGGCATCGGCTACATGTACCTCTCCAACCAACCCTGGACGGCCGGCCTGGAGCGGCCCTACCCCTCCGGACAGATGAATTACCTCAATCCCGACGTCCATCGCGCCGCCTTTGCCCTGCCGGAGTTCTTC
>CAZDMM010000264.1:4263-8991 GCA_964505845.1 uncultured Caldilineaceae bacterium | reverse complement strand
GACAGTAGCGCCGCCAGCGGCCGTCTCAGCACCGAGGTGCTCATGGCTGCTTATCAATCCGCTAAAACCGGCGGGCAAGTGGTTTCCCTGCCTCTGGCAGATGGAGCGAATCCATTGGTAGGATAAATTGGAGGTTGGGGGGGGTGCCGCTCCCGAAGGGACGCAAAGCGGGGGGCCTTCGGCTCGAAGGGCGGAAGGTCGGATAAACGGATTGTAACCAATCTTCCAACCTTCCATCTTCCAGACTAAACAGGTCAAGTTGTCTTATCAGGGCAAATATGGTCTCTATCATTGACGTTGCCAGACAAGCCAATGTTTCCATCACCACCGTCTCGCGGGTGTTGACCGGCAGCGCCCATCCGGTGAGCGGGGAGACGCGGGAGCGGGTGCTGGAGGCGGCGGAGGCGCTCAATTACTCGCCCAGCGCCCTGGCCCAGGCCATGGTCACGCGAGCCACTCATATTGTGGGGGTGATTGTGGGCGACGCCAGCGACCCCTACTTTGCCACCATCGTGCGCGGGGTAGAAGACGTGGCCCGCCGGCACGGATATCTGGTCATCGTTTGCAACTCCGACCGCGTGCCCGAAATTGAGCTGCAATACCTGCACACCCTCAGCAGCTACCGGGTGGACGGGGTGATTTTTGCCGGGGGCGGCCTGACCGACGAGGTTTATTTGAGCAAAATGAAGCAACCCTTGGCGGCTTTTCAGAGCCGGGGGGCGGTGTTTGTCTCGCTGGCTAAACATGTGCTGCCGGCCTCGATTTCCGTGCTGGTGGACAACGAAGGGGCCGTCAGCGAGGCCATAGATTTTTTGGTGGGGCTGGGCCACCGCTCCATTGGTTACGTGTCCGGGCCGGGCCTGCTGACCACCGCCAAGCTGCGGCTGGAGGGCTACAAGTTGGCCCTGGCGCGACATGGTCTGCCCTTTCAGCCTCACCTGCTTTTTGACGGCGATTACACCTACGAGTCGGGGCTGCGGGCGGCGCAGGCGATTCATAATTTGTCCAACCGGCCCAGCGCGGTGCTGGCCTCCAATGATTTGATGGCGATTGGCTGCATCGTCGGGTTGAAGGAGTTGGGCTATCGCGTCCCGCAGGATATCAGCGTGATGGGCATTGACGACATCCTGACCGCCCAATTTGTAGACCCACCCCTGACCACCATCGCCCTGCCCATGTATGATCTGGGGGCCACCGGCATGGAACGGCTGATTCAACTGCGCCGCAAAGAAACGCCGGCGGTTGAGCCGCTCACCTTACCCCATCATTTGGTGGTGCGGAAGTCAACCGCAGAAGTATGAGATTGGAGATTAGAGATTGAAGATTAAACAATCTCTAATCTCCAATCTCCCGCAAATTTATGTGATACAGGAGAAGAACGCATGACTCTTTCGGAAGTAATGGACATCATCCAGCAACACAACATTGAGTTCATCCGCTGCGAATCGCCGGATGTTAACGGCATCTCGCGGGGCAAGCTGGTCGCCCTGGCTAACTTTGAACGCATCGTGGACAAAGGGCTGGCCATGGTCAGCGATTTGCTCACCTGGGATGCTCAGGCCGACGTGGCCTGGCAGGGTACCGGCTACGCCGAAGACTTAACCTTTGCCGATTTGGTCTTTCGGCCTGATTTGTCCACCTTTCAGGTAGTGCCCTGGGCCGACCGCACCGCCCGCGTGCTGGGCGACCTATACTTTTACGATGGCCGCCCGGCCCTGGGTTCCTCGCGCCATATTTTTAAGCATGTGCTCAGTCAGGCGGAGGAGATGGGGTATACCTGTCGCACCGGGCAAGAGTTTGAATTTTATATTCTCGACGCGGTCACCCAAGAGCCGATTTTTGGCGGCCACCAGATTATGACCACCCTCAAGCACGAGGGCCACCCCGTGCTGCGCGAGATTATGCGCCACATGACCGCCATGGGCATTTCCATCACCACCTGCAACACCGAGTGGGGGCCGGCTCAGTATGAAATTAACTATAACCCTGCCGATGGCGTGGTCGGGCCGGACCAATCCTTTACCTGGAAGAACGGTCTTAAAGAGATTGGTTTGCAGCACGGTTTGCTCATCACCATGATGACCAAACCCTGGATTGACAAGAGCGCCAATGGCAGCCACTTCCATCTCAGTTTGCTTGATGCCCGCAGCGGCGAGAATCTTTTTTACGACCCCCACAGCGCCGACGGCCTATCGCAACTGTGCCGCTGGTTTATCGGTGGGCAGTTGGCCCATGCCCCGGCCCTGGCGGCTTTTCTGGCCCCAACCGTCAACTGCGCCAAGCGTTACCAGCCCAACAGCTACGCCCCCAACACCATCTCCTGGGGCCACGAGAATCGCAGTGTGGGCATCCGGGTCAAAGCCTGGCGCGGCAAAGGCACGCACATCGAGAACCGCATGGCCTGCGGCAGCAGCAATCCCTATTTGGTGGCAGCGGCCAGCCTGGCCGCCGGGCTGGACGGCATCATGCGCCAGATCGAGCCGCCCGCGCCGATTGCCACCAATGCCTATAAGCTGACCGATTTGCCCAAAGTACCCACCACCCTGGAAGAATCGCTGGCGGAACTCCAGGCCGACGAGCCGCTGCAAGCGTTGATGTCCCGCGAGGGGGTCAAAACCTTTATCGTGGATAAGCATTATGAATTGGCCAAAGCCAGGGCCGTCATCGCCGATTACGGCACTGAGCAGTGGCGCAGCCGGGTTGACCCCTGGGAACGCAGCGAGTTTATGGAGTTGATATGAGTGGGCGAATGAGCGAGTCAGCGAATCTGCGAGTCAGCGAATCTGCGAATCTACGAATTTGCGAATCTGGGAACAGTGTTTTATTCGCCATTCGCTCATTCGCCATTCGCTGAATCGCTGAGTCTGTAAAGGAAATACCTGTGACCGAACTCTTTGATGTCTGCATCATTGGGGTGGGGGCTTGCGGCGGGTTGATGGCCAAGGAATTGGCCGAGGCCGGCTTTTCGGTGGTCGGATTGGAAGCCGGACCGCGCTACCAGCCCGCCGTTGACTTTGAAAACGATGAAGTCGAAATGCTCAAACTGCTGTGGAGCGGCCCACGTGTGACCAGCGGCGACAACCCCATCAATCCCTGGTCCGGCAGCGGAGTGGGCGGCGGCACGCTGGTGTGGTGTGGGGTGACGCCCCGCTTCCACGTCAACGATTTTCGCACCGCCTCGGTGGATGGCGTGGGCGTGGATTGGCCGCTCAGCTATGAGGAACTTTCGCCCTTTTACGACGGGGTGGAAGCCGATTTTGGGGTGGCGGGTCAGGCCGGGGAAAATCCCTGGGAAGCGCCGCGCCGCACTGAGTTCCCCATGCCGCCGCTGCCCTTCAGCTACCAGGCTCAAGTGCTGGCCGGGGGCTTGCAAAAATTGGGCGGACGCCCGCTGCACGGCCCCCTGGCCATTGCCTCCGTGCCGTACCGCGGGCGGGAAGCCTGCGTCAACTGCGGTTTTTGCATGCAAGGCTGCCGCAGCACGGCCAAATCCACCACCCTTTTCACCCATGTCCCCCTGGCCGAGGCCGCCGGGGCGCGAATTTTGCCGGAAAGCACCGTCTTTCGGATTGAGTACGATGCCCGGCACAACCGGGTCAGTGGGGTAAGTTATTTTGACGCCCAGGGCCGGACGCATCAAATTGAGGCCAAATTGATGGTGCTGGCCGCCCACGCCGTCGAGACGCCGCGCCTGTTGCTGCTCTCGGCCAACAACACCTTCCCGGAGGGACTGGCCAACTCCAGCGGGCTGGTCGGCAAGAATTTTATGGCTCACCCCATCTGCACCGTCACCGGCCTGTTCAATGAACCGCTCAACGGCTTCAAAGGGCCGACGATGGGCAATCTCTTGGCCCAGGATTGGTACGAAACCGACGGGCGGCGCGGCTTTGCGCGCGGCTACACCCTGGAAAATTTTGTGCCCGGCCCCTTCTTTTACGCCTCCAATATGATGAACCTGTGGGGCGCGGAGTTGAAGGAGATGATCCGCTACTATGCCTATGCCGGCGGCTGGTGGGTGTGCGGGGAGGGACTACGCAACGACGACAACGCCGTAACCCTTGACCCGGAGGTGAAGGACAAGTATGGCCTGCCGGTGGCTCATCTGCGCCACAGTTGGCTGGAAAATGACCGCTGCCTGATCCAGCACGGCATCCAAAAGGCCACAGACATCTTGGAAGCCGCCGGGGCCTGGCGCGTGCAGGCCGGGCCGGTTTCCTCGGCCCACCCAATGGGCACGGTGCGCATGGGCAGCGACCCGGCTACCTCGGTCCTCAATGCCTTCTGCCAATCGCACGATATCCCCAACCTGTTTGTTACCGATACCAGCGTCTTCCCCACCGGCGGCGGGGCCAACATCACCCTGACCGCCATGGCGATTACCCTGCGGGCGTCAAGGTATATTGTTGAGCAGGGGAAGGCTGGGTTGTTAAGCTGAAATAATAAATCAGTCTTTCTGTACAGTGTTATTCAGGACCTTCAAAGATTGTACTATTCCACTTTAACTCTTTGGAGAGACAATTATGGCTCAAATGCCCGTTGAGGTAGTTATTATTAATCACCATGTGTCTCAACCTATTCATCAAACTATTCGTCTTGCCAACTCAATACAGAATGAATTTTCCTTTTCTAGTTTGTCGGATGAAGATGCACAGCATTTCTACATGCATGCTTTCAATCATATAAAATCCACTGAATTTCTTAATACTATAGAACACATTCAACAGATTA
>CAZDMM010000264.1:0-4253 GCA_964505845.1 uncultured Caldilineaceae bacterium | reverse complement strand
TTCGAGGGTTCCATCCATTTTTGATCGCAGTAGTTGACTCCGCCGTTGATGGACTGAGGTACTCTAACTTGTTTGGCAGCTCACGAGCAAAGAAAGGCATAGCATTTTTTACTACTCATAACGTTTTAAACTTAATTATCCCAGAAGATCGAATACATTGTTATATATTATACTACCTTGCAAGATATACTCTTGGTTTTCTCGCACCTCAACAGAAGAGTCACGATGATACACGAGATTGTGCCTTTGATAAAAAGTTAACGAAAATAGATATTCTAAGAAGTATGAGAGCACGACCATTTTGCGATGATTGCCGCAGATCTTTAGTACAGGGACCAAATCAATTATCTCCAAAGCAATTTGCAGCTTTGGAAACATTATTTGAAACAACAAATATTCTCTTGGACAAAGGTTATAAATTTGTTGATGGACCACTTAGAAGCACATCTGCTCTCGTGCAAGGAGTTGAGAGAGATTCTAGTTTGCCCTTATCTATCAGTACTGATGCTGAATATGGCATATTGCGGGAACTTTATAGACGCCTAAATGCGCTTCGTCTTCAACAAGCAAGGTACGGTTATGATACTCCGCCCCATATCATAAACGAGATAGAAGATCTTGAACAGCGGATAGCAGAACAAACACATCGAGGTCGCAATTAATGGGGATAGACTTTCTGTTTATCTGTAAGCAAAATTTGAGATTTAACTTGATTGAAGTGATTGGATAAGTCTGATGTGGCAAATCCATGACAACCAATTCGATTTCTCGCTGACCCACAGCATCGCGGCCTCCGGGGAGGTGGTTTACCGCGTGCTGGCCGAGATGGAAGCCTACCCCGAATTTGTCAATGAACTCATCTCGGTCAGCCGGGAGGGGGATTTGTACAAATTCACGGCGCGGGCGGCCATTTTGACCGTTTCAGCCACCATCCGGGTAAAGGAGACGCCGGGGCGAGCCATTGACTTTGAACTGGTCGAAGGGCCGATTGATGTGCTGACCGGCCGCTGGCTGGTCGAGCCGGGTGAAACGCCCGGCCACACCCAGGTGACGCTCTCCCTCCACGCCGAAACCCAGGCCCGCGGCGAGTGGCTGCTACGCATGACCGGCCGCTTTGTGGAAAACAAAAGCGACAAACTTATCGCCGCCTTCAGCGCCCGCGCCGAAGCCTTAGCCCGCGACCAGGTCAGCGCCCCGCACCACCTACGGCCCAACGCGGCCCCCTCGCCTGGCTCAATGTGGGCCAGATTATTCGGTTCGCGCCGCGAATCTATCTCACCCGTCCACCCCTCCACCCTCCAACCTTCCAACGTCCAACCCTCCAATCTCCAATCTCCAATCTCCTTTTTACGCAACGAACACCACCTCCAAACCCTGGAGAGCCTGGCCGCCGCCATCATCCCCGCCGATGAGTTTGACGAGGGCGTGCAGGGCCTGGGCTTTGCCAGCGTGGTGGAGATGCGGGCGCGCTACGAAGCCGGCAAGGCCGAACTGTACGCTGCCGCGCTGGAAGCGGTGGATCGCACGGCGCAGCGCATGTTCCAGCGGCCCGCTTTTGTAGAATTGGACGCGGCCCAGCGGGTCGCCTTGTTGGAAGCGGTACGGCAGAACCAGGTCAACGGCGAGGTGTGGGGCAAGGTTAAGCCCTCGACCTTTTTCAGCGCCCTGTGGGAAGACGCCGTTTTTCTGTACTGCACCCACCCCGATACCTGGCAGCGCATCGGCTTTCCGGGGCCGTCGTTTGAGCGGGCGGGGTATGGGGATTTTGATCAAAGTCAATCATTTATGGGACAAGTCCATGCAAAATAGATATCAACTTTACATCAATGGCGAGTGGGTTCCGGCGGCCAGCGGTGAAAGCTACGAGCGTCGTAGCCCGGCCACCGGGGAACTGGTGGGCCTCTTTGCCCGCGCCGATGCCGGCGACACGGAGCGGGCTATCGTCGCAGCCCGGACGGCGTTTGACGCCGGCCCCTGGCCGCAGTGGAGCGGCGCCGAGCGGGCCGCCGTGTTGCACAAGGTGGCTGAGTTGCTGCGCCGGCGCGCCGACGAAACTGCCCGGCAAGAGGCGGCCCAAGTCGGCTTGCCCTACCACACCGTCACTTGGCTCAACTGGTACGTGGCCGACGTGTTTGATTATTACGCCGGGATGGCCCGCCACGTGCATGGGCGCACCGTGCTCAGTTCGCGGGAGTCGCTCAGCCTGACCTTGCGGGAACCCCTGGGCGTGGTGGGCATCATCAGTCCGTGGAACTTTCCGCTGGTGCTCTCGGCCTGGAAGGTGGCGGCGGCGCTGGCGGCCGGCTGCACCATGGTGGTCAAACCGGCCAGCTACACCCCCATCACCTGCCTGGAACTGGGGGGCATGCTGGCCGAGGCCGGGCTGCCGGCCGGGGTGTACAACGTAATTACCGGGCCGGGGGCGGTGGTGGGCGAGGCCCTGGTCAAAAGTCCGCTGGTCAATGCCATTGCCTTTACCGGCGAAACCAGCACCGGCAAAGCCTTGATGGCCCAGGCGGCCCAGACCCTCAAGCGGGTCTCGCTGGAGTTGGGGGGCAAATCACCCATGATTGTGCATCACGACGCCAATGTGGAGAAGGCGGTGGGCGGGGCGCTGGAGGTTTTTTACAACGCCGGGCAGCAGTGCAATGTGCCCTCACGCCTGCTGCTGCATCAAGATATTTATGATGAGTTCATGCGCCGCTTCAAAGAGCGGGTGCGGGCCATCCGCGTCGGCGCGACCTTTGATGACCAGGCCGATATGGGGCCGGTGGTGTCACAGGGGCAACTGGATTCGGTGCTGGATTATATCGAGTCTGGCAAAAAAGAGGGCGCTAAAGTTGAAGCCGGCGGGGAGCGCCTCAGCGGCGGCAGCTACGATCAGGGCTATTACATCGCGCCGACCATTTTTAGCCAGGTGCAGCCGGGGATGCGGATTGTGGCCGAGGAAATTTTTGGGCCGGTGGTGGCGGTTTTGCCTTACCGAGAACTGGATGAGGCCATTGACCTGGCCAACAATTCGCCCTATGGCCTAACCGCCGGCATCTGGACCAACAACCTGGATGCGGCCCACGCCTGCGCCCGGCGCTTGAACGCGGGAACCGTTTGGATCAATGTGTGGAACAAATCCTTCCCGGAGATTCCGGTGGGCGGCAACAAAGACAGCGGCCTGGGGCGCGAGTTGGGCCTGGAAGGGTTGGAGGAATTTACCACCGTTAAAGGAGTCCACATTTATCCGGGCAGTTAGGCGACTATGAAAAGTTCACCCCGTATTTTAGTGTTGGATAATGACGACCGCTACCTGGGAACCTATTGGTTTGGGCGCTGGCTGCGCGGCCTGGGTTGCCGGGTCAGCACGCCCCATTTCTACTCCGGGCCAAAGCCGGTTGACCTGGCTAAGTACGATGCCCTGGTCATCAGCGGTTCGGCGGCCTCGGCGACGCAAGATCAACCCTGGATTCTGGCCGAACTCGACCTCATCGAAGGGGCGGAGCGGCGCAACATGCCGGTGCTGGGGGTCTGCTTTGGGCTGCAACTGCTGGGCCGGGCCTATTTTGGCCGGACGGCGGTACGGCCCTGCGCCCGGCCGGAAATCGGCTGGTATACCGTCAACCGCACCGGCGAGGATGACCCCTTTTTTGCCGGGATACCGGCCCGGTTCTCGTCGTACCAGCATCACGAAGAAGAGGTAACGGTGCAGCCGGGCATGCGAATTTTGGCCTCATCAGAAGCATCGGCGGTGCAGGCGTTCCGCATCCCCGGTAAGCCGGTGTGGGGCACGCAGTTCCATTTTGAGGTAACGCCCCAGGCGGGGCGTGATTTGCTGCGCAAATGCCGGGCCGAGCTGGAGCGGTACGGCTGGCGCTACGAGGAACGCATTGCCCAGGCCCGCCCGACAGAGGTTGCGCCGCAGTTGTTTAAGAATTTTTTGAGCGCCTTGTAAACATCAAATCATTTATTTAAGGAGGCTGGAGAGCTATGGATTTCTATAAAAATGATCGCCAATTGAACCAACTCACCGAGCGGCTGCGGGCCGGTGAGGTATCGCGCCGGGATTTTTTAAAGATAGCTAGCGGCATGGTGGGGGGGATGGCGGCGGCATCGCTGCTGGCCGCTTGCAGCCCGGCTCAACCGGCGGTAGAAGCGCCCAAAGCCGAAAGCGCCGGCGGCGAGCGTGTCCGCCTGGGCATGATGACCACCATGTCGGGCATCGGCAGTATTCATGCCGCGCCTACGGTCAACGCGGCCCAGTT
>CAZDMM010000263.1:0-9009 GCA_964505845.1 uncultured Caldilineaceae bacterium | reverse complement strand
GTGAACTTCACAAATTGTTTGATAAATTTGATTGAGTATGTCAACCCACCACAAACTTAGCTGCTTCATCATTGGTGAAGGAACCCTTCCCATCCAATGCGCTCAAATTTTACTGCAACGTGAACACCTCCTGTACGGCCTCATCTCACCTGACGCGGCTGTAAAAGAGTGGGCGGCAGCCCAAAATATCCCTTTTCTGGCTCCAACCCCGGCCAACCTGGTTGACTTTTTGCGCCGGCAGCCGTTTGATTACCTCTTTAGCGTCGTCAACAGCACCGTTTTGCCCGCCGAGGTCTTAACCCTGCCACGCCGCTATGCCGTCAACTACCACGACGCGCCTCTGCCCCGCTATGCCGGCACCTACGCCACTTCCTGGGCCATTATGAACCAGGAAACCGACCACGCCATCACCTGGCATGTGATGACGGAGCAGATAGACGCCGGTGATATCTTAAAGCACTACCCGGTCCCGGTGGCTCCTCAAGATACCGCCCTAACCCTCAACGCCAAATGCTATCATGCCGCCATTCTGGCCTTTGCCGAATTGATTGATGAGCTGGCCGAGGAGCGCAACCGAGCTATCCCCCAAAACCTGGCCAATCGCACCTATTTTCCACTCTACCAGCGACCGGCCGCCGGCGGTATTTTAAACTGGCAGCACAGCGCCGCCACGCTGGATGCCCTGGTGCGCGCCCTGGATTTTGGCCCTTACCCCAACCCGCTAGGGCTGCCCAAAATTGCGCTTAACGGTGAGTTAGTGGCGGTTTCTCAACTGGAACTCCTGCCAGAATCTGCCCCGGCCACACCCGGCCTCATTTTGGAGATCACCCCCGAATCGCTCACGGTAGCCACCGCCACCCAAACGGTAGCGGTAAAAAAATTGTCCACCCTGGAGGGTCTACCCCTCTCAATAGCCGGCTTGAGCTCCCGTCTCCATTTACAGGCCGGCTCCCAACTGCCTCTGCTTGACGCCGAAACCATCCAGCGTTTAGATTCCGCTTATAGTTTGGTGGCCCGGCATGAAAATTTTTGGGTTAAGCGCCTGCAGGATTTACAACTAATTTCCTCACCCTATCGAACGACGGCGCTCTCAACCACCCCTGCCGCCCCGCAGTTTATGCCTTTAACCATTCCAAAAGATGTAGCCACCTTTCTAACCGGGCGAAATCATGATATTCCCTTAGCCCAGGTTTTGCTGGCCGCTTTTGTGCTTTACCTGGCCCGCCTTAACGATAGCTACACCTTTGAGATAGGGTTCAGCCCCAGGCTTCCGGCTGAACTGACCGGATTAGAATCATTTTTTGCTTCTTTTGTCCCGCTGTCTGTGGCCTTAGAGGCCAACTGGCGCTTTAGCCAGGTTTATCAGGCCATCAAAGACCAGCTTGAACTGGTCAAACGCCGCCTTACCTTCACCCGTGACCTGGGCGCGCGCTACCCGGAACTGGCGCAATTTAAAGAAACCTTATCGCGCCACCCCTGGCCCATCGTCATGGAGCAGGTGGAAGATTTGGCTGCTTACCAGGCCAGGCCGGACGCCGAGTTAACTTTTGCCCTCACCGACGCCGGAACCTGCGGCTGGTTTTATAACCCTACCCGTTATACCCCGGAGAGCATTGCCCGCATGTCGGAGCAGTTTATCACCTTGCTGCGAGGCGGCATGGCTAATCCCCAGGCGCCCATCTGGGCCTGGCCCCTCTTGACCCCCACCCAGCGCCACCAACTGCTGGCCGAGTGGAACCACTCCGAAACTATTAAGGTTCCCACCATCTGCGCCCATCAATTATTTGAAGCCCAGGCGGAGCTTACCCCTGGCGCCATTGCCTTAATCGCGCCCTCCTCGCCCGTCTCCGGCCCCTTATCGCTGACACGCCGCTTCACCTACCAGGAGCTAAACCAGCAGGCCAACCAACTGGCTCGATATTTGCGCACTCTGGGCGTGGGCCGAGAAACGCTGGTTGGCCTGTGCCTGGAGCGTTCGCCGGAGATGATCGTAGGGCTGCTGGCCATCCTGAAAGCGGGCGGGGCTTATGTGCCGCTGGACCCCCTGCTGCCCAAAGAACGTCTGGCCTTTATTCTGGCCGATACCCAGGCCCCGGTCGTGCTGACCCAACGGCGTCTGGCCGGCCTTTTTGCAGGCAGCCAGGCCCAGGTAATCTGCCTTGACAGCCAGGATTTGCCCCTGGCCCAGGCCGACCCGGCCAACCTTGAGCCGCTGGCCACCCCGGCCAATCTGGCCTATGTGATTTACACCTCCGGCTCAACCGGCCAGCCCAAAGGGGTTATGATTCCCCACAGCGCCCTGGTCAACTTTATTGCCGCCGCCTGCACCGCCTATGGCCTGAAGGCGCAAGATCGGGTGCTGCAATTTGCCTCGCTCAGCTTTGATGCCGCCGCCGAAGAAATCTATCCCTGCCTGACCAGTGGCGCCGCCCTGGTGCTGCGCACCGACACCATGCTCTCTTCAACCGCTACTTTTTGGCAGGCCTGCCGGGATTGGCAGCTAACCCTCATAGATTTACCCACCGCTTATTGGCATGAGTTGGTGGCCGACTTCTCCACCAACGCGGTTGAATTACCTCCGGCGCTGCGGCTGGTGATTATTGGGGGCGAAAAGGCGCAGCCAGAAGCGGTGCAGCACTGGCAGCAGTATGTTGGCCCTAAACCCCGCCTGCTTAACACCTACGGCCCTACCGAAACCACCGTAGTAGCGACCATAGCCGATTTATCCTTGCCAGCGGCCAAAGCCCCGCTGGCCGAAGTGTCTATTGGCCGCCCCCTGCCCAACACCCAAACTTATATTCTGGACCAACATCTACAGCCGGTTCCGGTGGGCGTTGCCGGCGAACTACACATCGGGGGGCGCGGCCTGGCCCGCAGTTATCTCAACCGGCCCGACCTGACCGCCGCCAAATTTATTCGCCACCCCTTTAGCGCCGACCCGGAGGCCCGGCTCTATAAAACCGGCGACCTGGTGCGCTATCTGCCCGACGGCGCCATCGAATTTGTAGGCCGCGTTGATCACCAGGTCAAAATTCGCGGTTTTCGGATTGAATTGGGTGAAATCGAGGCCATCCTTAGCCAGCATCCGGCGGTACGCGAAGCCCTGGTGCTGGTGCGCGAGGATACCCCCGGCCGCAAGCAGTTGGTAGCCTACGTGGTAGCGCAAGAGGCCAGAGAACGCCAGGAGGCCGACCCAACTTTTACGCCGGCCACCTCCCCCTTAACCACCGACTACTTACCCACCAGCTTACGTCAATTCTTAAAAGACAAGCTGCCCGATTACATGCTGCCGGCCGCCTTTGTGCTGCTGCCCAGTTTGCCCTTAACCGCTACCGGCAAAATCAACCGCCACGCCCTGCCTGCCCCCGACTTGAGCGCCACCCTGCTCCAGAACTATGTGGCGCCCCACACCCCCACCGAAGAAACCCTGGCCCGCCTCTGGGCCGAGGTGCTGGGCCTGGAACAGGTTGGCGTTGAAGATAACTTTTTTGAATTGGGTGGACATTCCCTGCAGGCCATGCAGTTGGTCTCCAAAATCTCGGCCACCACCGGCTACGAGGTTTCGCTCAAGACCATCTTCACCCAGCCTACGGTGGCCGGCCTGGCAGCCGTTTTGACAACCTTGCCGCCTATCCCTAAACCAACTACTACTGAACGCTCTCCCAAACCACCACGTAAAACAGGACTGCTCATGGTATCACCTCGCCCCACTTCTTCACTCGACCAAATCCTGGAACGCCGGCCGCTCATCTCTTTGGGCGTTACCGGCCAGATTCCGCCGGTAGATGCCGCTGCCCTCTATTATGTAGAGCGCACCGAGATGACGCCCGATTCCTTTATGGCCGATTGGTTTGACAACCTCCCGGTTGTCACCGATATCCTCCAAACGGTTTTAGGCCGCACCGCCTTGATTCTGCTGCCTTTCTTTGATACCGAGCTTTACACCAGTGAGACCCGCTTGCTTGAGGTCATTGTGCAGGCCCTGGAAATGGCTAAACATCTGGGGGCGCGCACCGTCTCGCTAACCGGCCTGATTCCCTCGGCCACCGGCTATGGCCGCAAAATTGCCGGCCTCATCGCCCCCCGGCCCGACCTGCCGGCCATTACCACCGGCCACGCCACCACTACCGCAGCAGTCACCCTGGCTATCCGCCGGGTATTAACCGAAAGCGGGCGAGACTTGGCCCAGGAACGGGTGGGTGTGCTGGGGCTGGGTTCTATCGGGGCCGGCTCGCTGCGGCTGATGCTCAAATGCCTGCCCCACCCCTATGAAATTTTGTTGTGCGACCTGTACAGCAAAGAGACCGCTCTGGAAGAAATCCGGCAGGAATTGGTGAACGAGTTTGAATTTCGGGGCAATATCCGCATCCTCAAATCTAAAACCGAGGCGCCCTCGGAATTTTACCAGGCCAGCCTCATCATTGGGGCTACCAACGTGGCCGAAATTTTAGATATTGACCGCCTGCAGCCCGGCGCTTTGCTGGTAGACGACTCCGGCCCGCACTGCTTTAGCCCAGAGTTGGCTATTCGCCGCCTGGAGTACCAGGGCGACATCCTCTTCACCGAGGGCGGCGCGTTAAAATCGCCCCAACGCCTGCGAGAACTGCGCTATATGCCCAAAACCGCCCTTGACCCGATGGACTTTGCCAACTTGCAGTTAATCTTTTTGCGACACCTGCGGCCCAACCCCTACACCCTCATGGGCTGTGTTTTCTCCAGCCTGCTCTCGGCTCAATATGCCGACCTGAAACCCACCCTGGGCCTGGCTTCGGTGGAGGCTAGCTGGCAGCACTACGAAACCTTAATCCACCTGGGCTTTCAGGCCGCAGATTTATACTGCGAAGGCTACATTTTACCGGCAGAGCTGATTCAAAACTTCAGGCGCCGTTTTGGCAAGCCGGGGAATTGAAACCCCCTGGGGAAACTGAGGGAACTCACGCTATTGAGTATCAAATTTGGTGATTGCAGGGGAGGATTGGAGAACTGGAAGGTTGGTTAAAGAGGAATCAATCTGCCAGCCCTTTTATTTCCTATCATTAGCAGATATGCGTCAGGCTTTACCCGCCAACGAAATTCATCTGTGGTACGCCCGGCTAGACCAACCCGCCCGGCGAGTCCAGCAGTTGGCGCACACCCTCTCCCCAGACGAAGCGGAGCGAGCCGCCCGCTTTCACTTTGAACCAGACCGGCGGCGTTTTACGGCGGCGCGCGGCTTTTTGCGCGCCATTTTAGGGCAGTATTTGGGTATCATCCCGGCCAGGATCAAATTTTGTTACGGGCCGCACGGCAAACCGGCTTTAGCGCCTGGCGCCCTGGGCAGTTCCAAAAGGGGTGTACCAGAGGATGCAGGCTTACAGTTTAACCTGGCCCACTCCGGCGAAGTGGCCCTGTACGCTCTGGCCTTGGGCCAACCTGTCGGCGTGGATGTAGAACAACTTCGGCCCATCCCCGACCTGGACCAAATTGCCGCACGATTCTTTTCGACGCAGGAACGAGCCGCACTGCAGGCGCTGCCGCCGGAACAGCGACAGGCAGCCTTTTTTAACGGTTGGACTCGCAAAGAGGCTTATCTCAAAGCCCTGGGCGACGGCCTGGCCCGGCCGCTGGCCGGCTTTGACGTATCACTGGCCCCCGGCCAGCCGGCCCGGCTGCTGGGTGTAGCCGGCGATCCTGCCGAAGCGGCCCGCTGGTACATGCATGCGCTGGCCCCGCCCACCGGGTATGTGGGAGCGGTCGTTGCGCCCGCAGTCGAGGGGCAGGCCTGGCGGGTGACATGCCGGGAGTGGCCCTAAAATTTATCATCTGCGTGTCGCCAGTAAGCCTAATGGCTCTCTTTTCAACTCGATAAAAATGTAATACAATGGGAGTTACGGTAAACTACACAGAGGCATACTCACCATGGCATTGGTAAATCGCTGTTATATATTTTTCCTCCCGCTCATCCTCACCCTCCTCCTGGCTGCCTGCGCCGGGCAAGAAGCTGCCCCGGCCGGTATAACCGCAGCGCCCACCCCCATCCCAACCACCCCATTAACCGGGCGTGGAGCGGGCGGCACGCTCCGGCTGCTCTATTGGGAAGCGCCCACCATCCTCAATCCCCACCTGACCACCGGCATCAAAGATTGGGAAGCCAGCCGCGTCACCTACGAGCCGTTGGCCAGCTTTGACAAAAAAGCCCAACTGGTGCCCGTTCTGGCCGCCGAAATCCCCAGCCTGGAGAACGGCGATTTGGCCCAGGATTACACCTCAGTCATTTGGAAGCTCAAGCCCGACGTCAAGTGGTCGGATGGTCAGCCTTTTACCGCCGCCGATGTGCGCTTTACCTATGAGTTCATCACCAACCCGGAGGTCGGCTCCACCTCGGCCATCAACTACCAGGCCGTGGCCGGCGTAGAAGTGGTAGATGATTACACCGTCAAAGTCAACTTCAAAACGCCCAACCCGGCCTGGACGCTGCCCTTTGTGGGGGTGTATGGCATGATCTTGCCGGAACACATCTTTAAAGATTATAACAATGCCAACGTCCGCCAGGCTCCGGCCAATTCACAGCCGGTTGGCACCGGCCCGTACCGGGTCTTGTCGCCCGGCATCAAACCCCAAGAAGTGCTTTTTTTGGGTACCCAACTGATCCAGACTAACAAAATCACTTTTGAACCCAACCCCTACTTCCGCGAGCCGGATAAACCCTATTTTAGCCGGGTAGAACTGCGCGGCGGCGGCACGGTGAATGAAGCCGCCCGGCAGGTGCTGCAAGATGGCCTGGTTGATTTTTCCTACAATCTCTCCTTGCCCCCCGAAGATTTGAACCGGCTTGAAGCCGCTGGGGCGGGTGTGGTGGTGGCTAACTTTGGCTCAACCGTAGAAATGTTTGAGCTGAACCGCAGCGACCCCAACCGCGAAACCCCGGATGGCGAGCGTTCCAACAAAGATTTTCCCCATCCTTTCTTGAGCGACCTGAAAGTGCGCCAGGCCTTTGCTTACGCTATTGACCGGGAAGCCATTGTGAAACTGTACGGCAAAGCCGGCCAGTTGACCAGCAATATCCTGGTGGCCCCGGAACAGTACGCCTCGCCCAACACCTCCGCCGAATTCAACCTGGACAAAGCCAGGCAACTGCTTGATGAGGCCGGCTGGACGGACAGCGACGGCGACGGAATCCGCGACAAAAACGGCCGGCCCATGAAGGTGGTCTATCGCACCTCAGAAAACGCCATTCGCCAGGCTACCCAAAATATCATCAAAGCCGGGCTGGAGGCCATTGGGGTAGACGTGGAACTGAGCATCATTGACGCCGCCACCTACCTGGGCGGCGACCCCAACAGCCCGCTCACGGTAGAGCACTTTTACGCTGATGTCCAGGAGTACGATATTTCCAGCAGCGCCCCCGACCCGCTCCTGTATACCGGTTATTGGACCTGCGCCCAAATTCCCCAAAAAGCCAACAACTGGTTGGCCGGCCTCAATACCACCCGCCAATGCAACCCGGAGTATGACGCTCTGCAGCAGCAGGCCGCGCAGGAGCTTGACCCGGAAAAACGAAAACAACTTTTTATTCAGATGAACGATTTACTGATCAACGATGTGGTGATGGTTCCCCTGGCGCGAGTGGCGCGCCTCTCAGGGGTCAGCCGCAACATCGAGGGGGTTGATCTGACGCCCTGGGACTCGGCCCTGTGGAATATCAAAGATTGGAGGGGCAAAACTAACCAATGACCACCATTTCCTCGCCCGAAAGCATCCCGACAGCCGAAGGGGTGCAGCCGTCGCCCCCAACCGGCTTGTTTAGAAACTTGAGCATCGGCACTAAACTGACCATCGGCTTTGGGCTGCTGGTTATTTTGACCATTATCGGCGGCGCTATCAGCTATCTGGGCAGTGTGCCGGCCACCGAAAGTATCCAACAAACCGACGAACTGCGGGTTCCCATTACCCTGACTTCGGCCCGCGCCCAGGCCAACCTGCTCAAAATGATCTCCAGCGCCCAGGGCTACCTGGCCCTGGGGGGACAAGAATTTCGTGATGCCTACACCCGTGATGAAACCGCCTTCAAAGCGGAACTGGACGAATTAGCCCGAAATGCCCCTAAACTCAGCCAGGCAGACCAAAACAGCCTTGATGAGCTGCAGCGCAAATTTGGAGCCTGGGCCACCTTACCCCCCCAACTCTTTGCCTTACGCGACGACCAGTTTGAACGCGAACCGGCCTACCAACTTTTGACCACGCAGGGTACCCAATTTGGCGGCGATGTTTTGATTGGCACCCAAAGCCTGATCGAAACCCAGGCTCAGCGGCCCAGCCCCTCCGGCGCCGACCTGGACCTGCTCAAAGACATGGCTAATTTTCAAGGCTCCTTTGCCGCCATGCTGTCGGGTTTGCGCGGCTATGTGACCACCCGCAACCGTATCTTCCGGCAGGAGTACGAAGTTAACCGCACCCTCAATGAAACCCACTGGGACACTCTGAATGATAAAAAGAGCCGGCTGAGCGAAAATCAACAAAGCACTCTGGCTAAAATTGACCAAAACCGGCAGGCCTTTTTAGCTTTGCCGGAGCAAATTTTTGCTCAACTGGAAAGCGAGCAGTGGCGCAAAGATTTGTATCTCTTTAAAACCCAGGCCCTGCCCCTGGCCAGCGATATGGAAAAACTGCTAGGCCAGATGACCGAAAACCAGCAGCGCGCCCTGCAAATCGAATCCAGCCGGGGTAAAGCCGCCTTAACCCAGGCCAATCAGCTAACCCTGGCCGGCGGCATCATCTCCCTGGTGCTGGGTATCGCTTTGGCCACCATCTTCCGGCATAACATTGCCGGGCCGGTTCGCCGTTTAACCGCCGTCGCCGAGCAGATTCGGGCCGGCGACCTGGCAGCCCAGGCCAGGGTTGAGTCAACCGATGAAATCGGCACGCTGGCCACCACCTTTAACAAGATGACCGGCCAACTGCGCCAAACTCTGCACCAGGTCCGCAAAGAAAAGAAGCGGGCCGACGACTTGTTGGAAGTGGTCATCCCTA
>CAZDMM010000262.1:0-9031 GCA_964505845.1 uncultured Caldilineaceae bacterium | reverse complement strand
AAGTTGCATTTTTAGCCGCTTTTTGCCGGGAAAAATGCAAGAAGTTACCCTAAATTAGTATAGCTTTCTCTCACCCCGGCCATCAACAGCCCCAGCCGTTCCATACCCGCCTCTGCGGCGGTCAAAATACCCATAATCTCGCCCTCGTAAATCACGGCGATGCGGTCCGACAGCTCCAAAATCTCGTCCAAATCTTCGGAGATGAGCAGAATGGCCGCGCCCCGCCCACGCTGCTCCACCAATTTGCCGCGCACATACTCGGTGGCCCCCACGTCCAGGCCCCGCGTCGGCTGGGAGACGATGATCACCTGGGGATTGCGCTCCAGCACCCGCGCCAGGATAACCTTTTGCATGTTGCCGCCGGACAGGGTGCGAATTTTGTCGCCCGGTTTGGCCTTGATTTGATACTTGGCAATCAGCCGCTCGGCCTGCTCCCGCATGCGGCGCTGATCCAGCATGCCGTTGGGCGCAAAATCTGCCAGGTGTTCCAGGGCCATATTCTGAGCCACGCTCATCTCGCCCACCACGCTGGCGTGGCGATCCTCCGGGATGCGCCCCACCCCGGCCGCCATCATCGTCGTGGGATCGGCGTTGGTGACATCCCGGCCCTGCACACTGATGCGCCCACCGGCGCAAGGGCGCGTTCCGGCCAGCGCCTGGGCCAATTCGCTCTGCCCGTTGCCGCTGACTCCAGCCAGCCCCACAATCTCTCCGGCCTGCACCTCCAGGCTGATATTTTTCAGGGCCGGCAAGCCCTTGTTGTCTAAGGCTGCCACATTTTCTAGCCGCAGCGCCACCTTCCCGGAAGCTTCAGAACTTCTCGGAAGGTTTTTGCTTACCCCAAACGTTTCCCGGCCCACCATCATGCGGGCCAATTGGGCCGGGGTGGTCTCCTGGGTGTTCACTGTGCCGGCCACTTTGCCGCTGCGCAGCACGGTGACGCGCTGGGTCAGGCTCATTACCTCGTTCAACTTGTGGCTGATAAAGATGACCGACAAACCCTGAGCCTGCAAACGCCGCAGGCTGTCAAATAGATGCTCCACTTCCTGGGGCGTCAGCACCGCCGTTGGCTCATCCAAAATCAGCACCTGCGCCTGCCGATACAAAGCTTTGAGGATTTCCACCCGCTGCCGCTGCCCTACCGATAGATTTTTAACCAGCGCCGTTGGCTCCACCTCAATGCCGAATTTTTGGGCCGCCTCGGCCACACGCCGGTGGGCGGCCGGCAGGTCAAGCTGAAAAGAGCCGGTGTACCCCAAAATAATGTTCTCGGTGACGGTGAGCGGGGGAACCAGGGCAAAGTGCTGCGTCACCATGCCGATGCCCCGACCGATGGCATCTTTGGGCGATTTAATTTCGGCGGGCTGGCCGTTAACCCAAATCTCGCCGGAGTCGGCGTGGTATAAGCCGTACAGAATGCGCATGAGGGTGGTTTTGCCCGCGCCGTTTTCGCCCAGCAAGGCGTGGATTTCGCCCTGGCGCAGGCTAAAGTTGACCCCATCGCTGGCAACCAACGAGCCAAAACGTTTGTGGATGTGCCGCATTTCGACGGCGTTGGCGTTGTTCACGGATAATCCTGCGGTGAAGGGACCGCCGACGGCTGACCGCAGACCGCCACTGAGAAGTTGCAGTCTGCCGTCGGCGGTCAGCGGTTGTTACTGTCCGGCCTTTGACGAGGCCGGGGGCTGGGCCTCGGCGATGTCTACCCGGAACAGGCCCTTGACAATATCCTGCTCCTTGGCCTTAACCTTGTCTAACAACTCTTTAGGGATGCCACCCTTGACCCCTTCATTGACGGGGGCCAGACTGGCCCCGCCCTTGGCCACCATGCTGAAATCCTTGAGGTCTTGCGAGGTATAGGTGCCGCCGGCCACCTGGCTGATGACATACTCCACGGTCGGATTCATATTCCAGACCGGGCTGCTGACCACGTGCTCCGGGGCCAACGCTTTCTGGTCGCTCATGTTGCCAAAGGCGTACAACCCTTTCTCGGCTGCCGCCTCGATCACCCCAAAACGCTCGGCAAAGAGCACGTCGGCTCCGGCATCCACCTGGGCCAGGGCGGCTTCTTTGGCCGCGGCCGGGTCAAACCAGCTATTGATGAAAGTGGTTTTGACATCCACATCTTTGTTGACTTCTTTGGCCCCGGCGATAAAGGCATTGACAATGCGGTTCACTTCGGGCACGGGAAAGCCGCCCACCACCCCAATCACGTTGCTCTTGGTCAAGCCGCCGGCCAGCATGCCGCACAGATAGGCCGGCTCGTGGATCCAGTTGTCAAACACGGAGAAATTTGGCTCCACCGGGCCGCCGCCGGAACCAAACACAAAGGCGATTTCGGGGTAATCGGCGGCCACCCGGCGCACCGCTTCCTCGTTGCCAAAGGCGTCGCCAAAAATAATATCCGGCTTATTTTTATCGGCCACTTCGCGCAGCACCCGCTCCATATCGCCGGCATAGCCGATGTCGTCGGTGTAGGTGTACTCAATTTTGCCTTCTTCCTTAACCTTGTTGAGGGCGGCATGGATGACGCCGTCCCACGGCTCCTCAATGGCGGTGGCGTAAGCCCCAAACACTACCAGTTTTTTGGGGGCAGCGGCCTCTTGCGTCACTTCTACGGTGACAACCTTTTCCACCTCCTGAGTCACCACCACCGTTTCAATCTTGGTAATCGTTTCTGGAGTGGGCGCGGCCCCGCAGGCAGCCATCAAGCCCAAAGCGGCGGCAGCTATCAATAACACCAAGACTCGCTTAAACATAGGTTCTTCCTCCTTTATAATAGAGATTGGTAATTGGAGATTGGTAATTACTAATTACCAATTACTGCTTTTCGTCACCAGATATAGTTACAATGATTTACCCTCCTTCCATCCCTCCAACCTTCCAGACCCCTATACCCCAAAAATATGGGTCAACACGGTGCTGGCGGCCCCGCCGACGCTTTGCAGCAGGGCCACCTCCGCATTTTTAACTTGATTTTTACCGGCGCGGCCGGTCAATTGTAGCACAATTTCACAGGTTTGGTACAAAGCGGTCGCGCCGATGGGGTGGCCGCGCGCCTTGAGGCCGCCGAAGGTAGAAATCGGCAGCGGCCCGTTCAGGCTGATTTTTTTCTCCTTGGCCAGTCGCCAGCCCTGCCCTCGGGGCGCAAAACCGACCGCTTCCAGCAGCAGGCAGGCCATAATGCTGAAGGCGTCGTGAACCTCAAACAGGTCAATATCCGTGCGGTGGACATTAGCCTTGCGGAAGGCGTCGTGGGCCGACTGGGCCGCCGCGTACAGATAGAGCGGGTCTTCCCGGTCGTCAAGGCGAAACCAATCGGTGGCGACGCTGGAGCTGAGGATTTTAACCGGTTGGTCGGTGTAGGCGCGGGCTTCATTGGTGCGGGCCAGCACCACCGCCGCCGCCCCATCACAAATAGGCGAGGCGTCGTACAGGCGCAGCGGCGGCGCAATCACCGGCGAGTCGCGGATGGTGCGGTCGTTAACTTTTTTATCTTTGAATAACGCCATGGGGTTGGTGCGGGCGTTGTGATGGGCGATGAGGGAGAAATTGTTGAAATCGTTGATTGAGACCTGGCAGCGATCCATATACATCTGCATCAGCCGGGCGTTTTGCCCGATCAAGGTAGCGCCCAGGGCCGTTTCGGTTTTGGCATCCAGGGCTTTGGCCAGGGCCGGCGTGGCCAGCCCCTCGCTCATCTTCTCGACGCCCACGGCCACCGCCAGTCGGGCCTCGCCGCTGGCGACGGCAAAGTAAGCCATGCGCAGGGCCGCCGCACCGGTAGCGGTGGCGGCCCGCACTTGCAGCGCCTCGATGCCGCGCAGCCCGGCCGCGCTGGCAATCAACGTGGCAATGTGCTTTTGATTTTGCAGCTCATCGGCCAGCATATTGCCGGCAAACAGAGCGTCCACTCGCTCCACCCCGGCATCGTGCATAGCCAGCCGCACTACCTCGGCCCCCATCTCTTTGAGCGATTTGTGACTGGCCTTTTCTATTGGAATCTGTCCAATACCAACAATGCTGACCCCACGCAGCAGGTCTTGGTTCACGTCTCTCATCCTTGAGATGCAGCTACAGACTCAGGAGATCCAAATTTACGTAGGACGGCATCCCTGGGCCGCCTGCTGACGCATACGCCAAGCGTGCGCCAGTTACGGTGAAAAATTGGATGCACTGAGACTAATTGATTTTAGAAGTAAAAGGAATAAAATGGATGGTTGTAACAATTGGGCCAGAATCAATTGGCCCTATGGTATAATAAATATGGCTGTCTGACAAAAAAGGAGCCGCCAAGCATGAATTTGATGATCCGCCAGGCTAAACTTAGAAATCAATCTGCCCCGGTAGATATTGCCGTGGCCGGGGGTGTTATTGTGCAAATTGCCCCCTCCATCCCGGAACGCGCCCCGGTTGAAATTGACGCCGCCGGCCGGCTGGTGACCGAATCTTTTGCCAACCCGCACCTGCACCTGTGCAAAGTCTACACCCTGGCGATGCTGGATGAAGCCGCGCTGAAGGATTATCACGGCGCGGAGATGGGCAAAGCCATGAGCGCCATCGAGCTGGCGGCGCGGGTTAAAGCCAATTACGATGAAGCCTGGATCATCAAAAATGTGCGCCGGGCTGTGGCCCAGGCCGCGCTGTACGGCAACACCCACATCCGCGCTTTTGCCGATGTGGACCGCCAGGCCCGCCTGGAAGGGGTCAAAGCCCTTATCCGGGCCAGAGAAGAGTTCAAAGGCATCGTTGACCTGCAAGTGGTCGCCTTTGCCCAGGATGGGTTGGGGCGCGAACCGGGCGCGGCTGACCTGCTGCGCCAGGCCATGGAACTGGGGGCCGACGTGGCCGGCGGCATCCCCTGGATTGAGTACACCGAGCGAGCGGCCCAGGCCCACGTGGATGAAATTTTTGCCATTGCCAGGGAGTATGATAAGCCCGTTTCTATGCTGGTGGATGACGCCGGCGACCCCGGCCTGCGCACCCTGGAGATGATGGCGGTCAAAACCATTGAGCAGGGCTGGCAGGGCCGCTCGCTGGCCCACCACGCGCGGGCCATGGCCCTCTATCCCACGCCGTACTTTCAAAAAGTGGCGGCGCTGCTCAAGCAGGCCAACATGGGCGTGGTCAGCGACCCGCACACCGGGCCGCTGCATGCGCGGGTCAAGGAGCTGCTGGCCGAGGGAGTGCTGGTTTGCCTGGGGCAGGATGACATCTCAGATGCTTATTACCCCTTTGGCCGCAATAACATGCTGGAGGTGGCATTTTTGGCCTGCCACATGCTGTGGATGACCACCGCCGTCGAGATGGAGCAGCTTTACGATATGATTACCCGCCAGGCCGGCCGGGCTATGGGACTGGTAGATTTTGAATTGAAGGTGGGCGCTCCGGCCAACCTGGTGGTGCTGGACGCGCCCAACGTGCTGGAAGCTCTGCGTTCGCATGCCGCGCCGGCGGCTGTCGTCAGCCATGGCCAGGTGGTGGATAGGGAGGCCATGTGGGCCTTGATTCAAGATAACTCAAAAAGTTCTTGACAACCGGACTGCCGTCCGTTATAATCGAGCTTCCAAAATAAAATTAGCTTTTTCAAGGAGAGATTTGGTTATGGCAAGTGTGACGATTCCAGAGAGTCACAAAGATTTATTAGAGCGGCCGGTGGTAGCCAGCCTGGCTACTTTGATGCCTGATGGCTTGATCCAGGTTAACCCGGTGTGGGTAGATTTTGATGGGACGTATATCCGCTTCAATTCGGCGGCCGGGCGGCAAAAAGATAAGAATTTGAAGAGTCGGGGGGTGGTTACGGTGATGCTGGTAGATACCGCCGAACCCTATAAGTGGCTGGAGGTGCGCGGCCGGGTGGCCGACATAACCACCGAGGGCGCCGACGCCCACATTGACAGCCTGGCCAAGAAATACCTGGGGGCCGATTCCTATCCTTTCCGCAAGGCCACGGAAACTCGTGTAACGTATAAAATTAAGCCGGAGCGGGTGATCGCCTCGCTGCCTTGAAAACCATATCGTAGGTTAGCCACAATGGCGTGGTGAAGCCAATAGGTCACGCCCTACCGGCGTGGCCTATTTTTTTGCTCCAATCCTGGGTGAGACCGGAGACCGAAGACCGGGGACCGGGGCAAAAACCTGGTCTCCGGTCTCCCGTCCCCGGTCTATATGATTATGGGCGAATTGGCTCTGCTAGGCCCAGTTGGCGCAAAAACACCTCTCCCGCCGCTTCCAAATCTCCGGCCAGGGAGAAGGTCAAAGTTCGTACCCGGATGTCGCCAATCTGCTCATCCAGCGGGTGGGGCAGGGGGGTGGGGTAGATGAGCACCGCCTGGCGGCAACCTTTGGTCTCGGCGTAGGCCACTACTTGAAAGATGTCTTCGGTGGCCGGTTTGTCAGCCGCTTTGTATTTGGTATCCAATACCGTGAGGGGTTGGCCGGAGCTATAATCATACAAAACCAGGTCAATTTCAAAATGCAAGGCGTTAGCCCGGCTCAACTCCACCCGCTCCTGGGCTTTGATTTCCCGGCCAGGCGGCAGGTGAAGTTTGAGCCACTCGGCCACAAAAAGTTCATACAGATGGGCCATGTCCACCAGAAAAGGCAGCATTTGGTGCTCGCCCAGGGTGTGAGCGGGGCCGCTCTGATCCAGAAAGAAGCGGCATAAAGCATGCAGCGGGCGGTAGTCGTCGTTGAGGCGATGGTAGGGCCGGTCAATACAATCTTGCGGGCTGAAGGGGGTAGGTGTGACCAGCCCATGCAGGGCGCGGTGGGCCAGGCGCACGGTGGGCAGGACGCGCTCGGTGAGGGGGCTGCTGTGGCTGAGCTGCCGCAGCGTCCAGGCCAAAATCTGGTTGTCGGGGATGTCGGCGGTGTGCTCCTCAAAGCGGCAAGGCAGGCTGACCCTTCCGCCGGGCCGCTGCAAGGCCGGCCGCAGTTCCAGCCGCCCCCGGACGTAAGGCAACTGCTCGGCCTGGGGCAGGTAGGCCCGATAAAAACCCTGGCGAGCGCGCTCCAACACCTGCCGGGCCAACACCTGGGCCAGATTCTCGTAAAACTCGGCTAGCGTGTCGCACCGCACCAGCCCGCCCAGCCACTCCACCTTGAGGCGATAAGCGTATTCCCACATGCGGAACAAATTGCTCAAGGCCACTTTGGGTTGGAGCGCCAGGTGATACTCTGGGGTCAGCGGGATGTGACCGGCCCAACCCTGGGAGGTCAACACCCATTGGCCGCCGGTGCGGAAGGATGGCTCCTGCACCTCCACCTGCCGGCTGTAATGCTGCCACAACAGCCGCCCCACCGCCTCCGGCAGCGCCTCCGCCGGAAAATAGGCGGGTTGGTATTCGGTTAAATGAATCGTTTGCGGTAGCGTCATATCGTTGAAAGGTTGAACGTTGAACGTTCTAACGTTCCAACCTTCCAGTCCTCCAATCCTCCATCCTTGTCCCTAATCTCCGCTAATTTTAGATTTTACTTTCTCCCAGCGAAAGCTTTCCAGCTTTTCAAGCCGGTCAAAAAAATATTCTTCCAAATATGGCTCGATTTCCATGCGCCAGATGTCTTCGATTTCGGCGGCCAGGTTGGGCCGCAAGAAAAAGGTGACGCCGACTTCGTAGTGGCGGTCGCCGATGGTGCGGTTGAGATTTTTCAACACGGCGATAAGCTCTTCGACCGGGAAATTGGTTGAGTGGCGCTCATAATAGCGGTGGAGGAGGTCGTAATTGGGATAGAGGGCGATGAAGGCAAAGCGGCGGCGCAGGGCGTGATCCACCAGGGCGATGGAGCGATCCGCCGTATTCATGGTGCCGATGAGGCGCACGTTGGCCGGGATTTTGAACTCGCCCCCACCGGCCAGCGGAATGGATTTATCACGGTATTCCAGCAGATACATCAACTCGCCAAAAACGCGGCTGAGGTTGGCCCGGTTGATCTCGTCAATGATGAGCACGCAGGTATTATGCCGGGTTGCGGCTTTTGCGCAAAATTCCAAAAAGCGCCCCGGCACGACCGGATAGGTGAGCAGTCCATCTTGACTCTCCGGCCGAATGCCTTGAATAAAATCTTCGTAGGCGTAAGCCGGGTGGAACTGCACCAACTCCCAAAAGCCGTCGCCCCCGCCGGTGAGATGCTGGGCCAGCTTCTCGGCCACAAAGGTTTTGCCCGTCCCCGGCGGCCCGTACAGAATGGCCTGCCCCTTGCGCTCAATCGCCCGCACCCAGCGAGCGAGTTCGGCTTCGTCAAGGCCGGTGTCGGCGGCCAATTTTGCTAGAGTGTAGACAGGTTCTAACATCACATCAGGTTCAAAATCTTCTGCTTCTGCTACTTTTATGTCTTTAGGGAGACCTTCATCCAGCAGTTTTGTTCGCTTCTCCGAATCAAAGACTGCTTCAGCAATTTCTGGTATATGATATTCACCTCGCCAGGAACACAATCCATAGTTTTGAAATCGGTCAGAAATATAATTTAAGGTTGCTTCATTTAAATCTAGAAGATTGTTAAAGTTGGTTTCTGCTTCTGAGGACTCAAAAAATGAGAGTATTGTAGCTTCGAGCGATAAACCATAGACGGCAATGCGCGGCTCATCACTCTCTTGCTTAAAATCATATTCTTTGACCAATTTAAACTTGTCAATGAGTTGTAGATTATTTGCCTCCTCTATAAACAAGGAATAAGCAACTCGTTCTCGTTGTGAGTTCCGGCCTCGAAAAGTCAAAATTTGCCAATCCCCAAATATTAGTTGAAGATTGAGGGTGCCAAAGCGACGAGCTAATATTAAAGCAAAACGCTGGTCATCAGGGTTCTCGATTTTTAACCATTTAAATACATTTTGTAAATCATCAAAAAGTCCCTCTACGAGATCTCGATTCATAAATATTTGGAAAAAAGGCTCCGCAAGTTTAGTTTTTCTGGGTGTCTCTTTATCATTTTCGGATGGCTTAACCGACCGGCAAACCCAAATGACGCTTTGAATATCTACCATATCCCGCGGGCCAAACTCTTGAAGTGCCTCTTTGAGTTTTTGAGCTAT
>CAZDMM010000261.1:0-9032 GCA_964505845.1 uncultured Caldilineaceae bacterium | reverse complement strand
CTGATTAATCTCAACACAGCAACGGTCGAAGAACTGGACAGCCTGCCTGGGATTGGCCCCGCCATCGCCAAGCGGATTGTTGACTACCGCGAAAGCGCCGGCGCTTTTAAAAACGTGGAGCAAATCACCGAAGTCAGCGGCATCGGAGAATCTACCCTGTCAAAAATCAAAGATTTGATCACCGTCCAGTAGCTGCCGGTAGAGAATCGGGGGCTTCCATTGCGCCAATGCCCTAATTGTGCTATCCTTTTTGAATAGACTCTTCAAAATAGGGTAAACAGAGGGTAGGGTGAGCGGCAATGGATGAGGTTAAGAAAATTTATCTTTCCTGGTTTGATGTGGACAAACTGATCATTAGCATGCTGCCTCGCTTACAAGGCTCCAATTTTGATTTGGTGATTGCCATTACCCGAGGCGGCATTGTGCCGGCCGCAATTTTAGCAGAACGGCTGGCTATTCAGCAGGTCCTGGTGGCTTCGGTAGCCTTTTATGAGGATGAAGAACTTCACCTGGATTGGCCTGTCTTTATGCAGTTCCCCGACGACAGTTTGTTACGCGCAAAACACGCCTTGATTGTAGACGATATTTGGGACCGGGGAAAACAGGTGGTCAGTGTGACAGAGCGAGTTAAGTACGCCGGGGGACAATCACGCTCGGCGGTGCTGCACTATAAACCTCATCGCTCCCAATTTCCCGATAAAGCCCCCGATGTTTACGCCGCTCAAACCGAGGATTGGGTAATCTATCCCTGGGATGCTGAACGCGGCAAGTTGGGCGTTTAACTTTTCAGTCTAAGGAACTCCATGCGCTTCTTAATTACGGGCGGAGCCGGATTTCTTGGGGCGGCTCTGGCCAATTATCTGGTGCGGCAAAACCACACGGTGCGCATTCTGGATGATTTGAGCACCGGCGACCCGGCCAAACTTGACCCGGCCATACATTTTACGCGCGGCGACATTGAGGATAAGCCCAAAGTTTGGCGTTTGCTCAACAAGATTGACTGCGTCTACCATCTGGCCGCCCGCGTGTCGGTGCCAGAGTCGGTGTTATACCCGCGTGAGTACAATAAAACCAATGTGAGCGGAACCGTAGCAGTGATGGAAGCTATGCGCGATGCCGGGGTCAAGCGGGTTGTGCTGGCTTCGTCGGGAGCGGTTTATGGGGAGCAGGAAGTGGAGCGGGTCAACGAGTCTTTGCTGCCCTATCCCGACTCGCCCTACGCCGTCAGCAAGCTGGCCGCCGAAGGCTATGTGCGCACCATCGGCGGCTTGTGGGGCATTGAAACCGTGGCTCTGCGCATCTTTAATGCTTATGGGCCAGGCCAGGCTATTTTGCCAACCCACTCCCCGGTCATTCCCCAATTTGTCCGCCAGATTTTGGGCGGAGGTTCCGTCATTATGTATGGCAGCGGCGAGCATGTGCGCGATTATATCTATGTTGATGACGTGGTTCAGGCTTTAGCCGCCGCCGCCACAGCCGAAGGGGTCAGCCGCCAGGTCATTAATATTGGCACCGGGATTGGCACCAGTATCAAACAACTGATTGCTATGATTGAAAAAGTGACCGAGCGCAAAGCCCAAATCATTACCAACCCCACCGTTTCGGCCGGAGTATCCTCGCTGGTAGCCGACATCAGTTTAGCCCAAAAATTACTCAACTTTGCCCCCAGGGTATCTCTGCCAGAGGGCCTGGATTTGCTCCTGGCCAGAGACTCGCAGTTTAGCCAGGACGTGAGTTTTTCCATTTGAGCCTTCAAGAGCAGCCGTGGATATTTTAGATGAGGCCGGTTTGTTAGCTTTACCCCGCAGGGCCGACTCCCCTCGCCAGCGTTGGGATGAACGCTACGCTGCTTTCTCCTACAAAGACCGGGGTGCGCCCACCGCGTTTGTGAGGGCCTGCCTGCCTCAGCTTCCCCGGCAGGGCCAGGCCCTGGATGTAGCAGCCGGGGCCGGCCGGCACAGCCTGGCTTTAGCCAAACATGGCTTGCGGGTGGATGCCGTTGACATTTCGGCTCAAGGGCTGTCTCTGGCGCAGCAGCGGGCGCAGGAGGTGAGTGCAGCCATCCGCTTTATTGTGGCCGACGTGGAGCGCCCCTGGCTGCCACACCAAAACTACGAGGTTATCCTGGTATCTTTTTTTCTGTGCCGGCCGCTGTTTCCGCTGCTTAAGGCCCATCTTCGCCCCGGCGGTTGGCTTATCTACGAAACCTTGACCATCGCCCACAAAGAAGCCGCGCAGGTTCAATCTATGCGTCCTGAATTTTTGTTGAAGCCGGGTGAATTAAAAGCCGCTTTTGCCGATTTGGAAATCTTGTTTTACGATGAAGGCCAGCACGAGCGAAGCGTTACGGCGCAAATGTTGGCTCGCAAATTATAATTCAATGTCTAACGCCACTCTTAAAATAGACCTCCATCTTCACACCTGTGTTTCCAAAGATGGAGCCTTGCACCCCGCCGATGTCATCCGCCTGGCCAAACAGAAGGGGCTGGACCGCATCTGCATTACCGATCATAACAGCATCGAGGGGGCGCTGCTGGCCCAGCGCCTGGACCCAGAATTTGTGATTGTGGGTGAGGAGATAAAAACTACCCACGGTGAAATTTTAGCCTTTTTTGTGCGGGAATGGGTGCCCCCCCGGCTTTCTCCTGAAGAAACGCTCCGGCGTCTGCACCAGCAAGGCGCGGTTATCAGCGTATCTCACCCCTTTGACCAGCACCGTCCCCACTGGTCGCCAGAATTGCTGGCCGCTTTGGCGCCCCAGCTTGACGCCGTGGAGGCCCTCAATGCGCGTACCCTCAACCCGGAATACAATGAAAGAGCCAAAACCTTTGCCGCCGCCTATGCCCTGCCCACCACCGCCGGCAGCGACGCCCACACCGGCCTGGAAATCGGCGCGGCTTACCTGGAAATGCCGGCTTTCCACACCGCCGCCGAATTTAGAGCCGGTTTAAAGCAGGCAGTGATACGAGGCCAGGTTAGCCCGGCCTGGGTACATCTCTTTTCACGCCTCAACACCTGGCGCGGCAAATTAGGTTTAAAGCCAATTTTGAAACAACCTTAAATTATGGAAAGACTGGAGGAACGGCCGCTGGCTGGCGGCGAATTTTCAATCGTCCAATCCTCCAAACTTCCAATAAATCTGATTTTCAAGCCACCTGAGGGTATAATGATTGATCCCACCGATATTCGTCTGGGTGATATTGTGCGGATGCGCAAAGCCCACCCCTGCGGCGGAACAGACTGGCGGGTGGTGCGGCTGGGCACAGATATTGGCCTGCTCTGCCTGACCTGCCAGCGCAAAGTTTTGATCCCACGCGGCCAATTGGCCAAACAAGTCAAACAACAGTTGGAACGCGGCCCCGAAGTTCCCCCCGACTATAACAAAACCCCCCGGTGATTCGTTTCTTTTTTATATAGAGTGTGATGGCCTTTCTTGGACAATGGTACTAATGACCATGGGGCCAAAATTGGTGTACCATAGGCTTTGGTAGGCCATATCAACTCATAATTTTAGCAGCCTGGGTATCTCATACAACCATCCTCATCAAACATCCTATTTCTCAATATGACAACAGCAAAGGAATATGGTAAAATGCAAACTCTCACTGGCCTTTCTAGCAACTCTTCCTCTGATAGCAGCTATTTAATCGGCGATGAGCTACCTGAAATGAAAAGCAAACCTGGAAAGTCGTCATGGGTAGCTTTTGCGCTCTTTTACCTGGTTTTAATTGTCATCGTTACGGTTTTAGATTGGGCCAAACACTTACTTGAGCCGGGCTATTGGGGAATGCAGGTGGGCCTTATTACGCTGGGGGTCGGCGTTTTTGCCCTGGTTGGCTGGCGGCTGCCAGATTTATCGGCCGCCCGAGGCGTTTTATTAGCTTTTACGGTTGGCATTTTAACCATCATTCCGGCCGTGCTCATGGGGCTGGGGCAGTTTCCCGGTTTTTGGGTGCAATACTTTTCAATCTCCCTGGGCATGGCAGCCGGCAGTTTTTTAACTTTTTTGTTTTTACGGTTTTCCAGCAGATTTACTACCGCAGACGAGGCCGGGCCTAATTCTGACGAGCCTGATTGAATATGACTGTTGTGATTGAGCCTCTCCAGAAAATTAAATGCAGTATTGGCATTACCGCTCACAATGAAGAGGCCAACATCGCTCAAATTCTTCAGGCTGTATTGAATCAGCGGCTGCACGCCGTTGAAATCAGCGAAATCATCGTCGTCGCTTCCGGCTGCACCGATAGAACGGTAGAAATTATCCAGGAATTTGCCGCCCAAGAACCCCGCATCCAGCTATTTGTGCAAGAAAAGCGCGAAGGCAAAACCAGCGCCATTAATATTTTTCTTAGCCATGCCAAAGAGGATATCTGCGTGCTGGAAAGCGGCGACACAGTACCCCACGAGGACGCCATTGAAAATATGGTGCGCATGTTTGCCGACCCGGCCGTAGGCATGACCGGCGCGCACAAGGTGCCGGTCAACACCCCGGAACACATCGTGGGGCTGCTCTCCCACCTGCGCCTGAAAATGGAACACCAACTCTGCTTAGAAATTCCCCGCCTGGGTGAATTGATTGCCTTTCGCAAAGTTTTTGACCGTATCCCCCCCGATGTGGCCATGGATGAAGCTTTTGTCGAGGCCCTGGTCATCCGGCGGGGGCTGCAAGTGCGCTATGCCCCCGACGCGGTTGTTTTTAATATGGGGCCAGAAACGGTCAGCGACTTCATCAAACAGCGCCGCCGCAACCATGCCGGCCATCTTTACCTCAAAGACAAATATGGTTATCAAGTCTCCAGCATGGATGCACCTCGCCTGGTCAGCATTGCCCTGGATGAGATTTGGGGGGCGCTGCGCTTGATTGGCGTCTTGTTAGTGCTGGCTATTTTAGAAGGGTATGCCCGGCTGTTGGGTTGGTGGGACTATCGCTTTCACAAGCGGACCCACGTTATCTGGGATATCGCCTGGACCACCAAAGAGGTCAAACGCCCGGTTAACGCCTCTGGTATCAACATTACCTCCCCTCATTTGCCCGCTAAACGCGATTCGTAACCTGGTCTAACAAATTCCCCAGGTTATAAAACCGCCTTGGCGGCTAAAAAGATTTACCCTAAACTCCCCGCTTTTACCAACCGAGCTATTTGGACTATTTACATTCTTAAAAATTTATGATATTTACAATTTACAGCCTGCCCAACCTAACCCAGACCTCTTCCCAAAGGACCCGCTCATGAAACAAATCACCTTGACCGACCGCCTGCGCTATCAATTTGACAACACCATGTCCAGGGGCACCATTGCTCTCATCGGCTGGTTGTTCCTCTTATCAGCCGCTGTCATTATCGTTATCTCCCTCATCGTCTATGCCACCGGCATCGCCCCCGCCGGCGACGACGGGACCTCGCTCAGTCTGCCCCAACTCATCTGGATGAGCCTGATGCGCACCCTTGACTCCGGCACCATGGGCGGTGATACCGGAACCTGGCCTTTTCTCATCTCTATGCTGGCGGTGACGCTGGGCGGAATTTTTGTGGTCAGCATCCTCATCGGCGTTTTGACCAGTGGCATCGAAGGGAAAGTGGAAGAACTCCGCAAAGGCCGCTCCCTGGTCATCGAAGAGGGTCACACCGTTATTTTGGGCTGGTCGCCCCAAATTTTTACCATAATCTCAGAATTGATTATCGCCAATGCCAACCAGGCCCGCTCCTGCATCGCCATCTTGGCCGATAAAGACAAGGTAGAAATGGAGGATGAGCTGCGCGCTAAAATTGGCCCAACCGGCCGCACCCGCCTGGTATGCCGCACCGGCAGCCCCATTGATTTGACCGATTTAGAGATTGTCAACCCTCACCGCGCTCGCTCCATCATTATCCTGGCCCCCGACGCGCCCAACCCCGACTCGCAGGTGATCAAAACCCTGCTGGCCCTCACCAACCATCCCCACCGGCGCGCCGCACCCTATCACATTGTGGCCGAACTGCACGAGGCCAAAAATCTTGAGATTGCCCGGATGGTGGGCGGCCGCGAGGTGGAACCGGTTTTGATGTCGGATTTGATTGCGCGAATCACAGTGCAAACCTGCCGCCAATCCGGCCTGTCGGTGGTTTATACCGAGCTTTTGGATTTTGGCGGCGATGAAATTTACTTCCACACCGAACCGGCTCTGGTGGGCAAAACCTTTGGTGAAGCTTTGCTGCTGTATGAAAACTCTGCCGTTATGGGGCTGTGTACCAAAGAGGGCCGGGTGCAGTTGAATCCGCCCGCCGATACCGCCCTCGAAGCCGGCGACCAAATCATTGCTATCTCCGAAGATGATGATACGATTCACCTGTCAGGCCGGCCGGTTGAGATTAACGAAGAGGCTATCCGCCAGAGCCAGGTGAGCCAGCCCGCCCCGGAACGCACCCTGATTTTGGGCTGGAACAGCCACGCCCCGCTCATCATCAGCCAGTTAGACCAGTACGTGGCCCCCGACTCCGAGGTTATGGTGGTAGCCGCTGTGGCCGAGGCCAAGGTGGAAGCCGCCGGGCAAAATTTGCAGCTTGAACACCTGACTGTTTCCTTTCGCTCCGGCGATACCGCCGACCGCCGCACCCTGGAAGCGTTGGATATTCCCGGCTATGACCACGTGATCGTTTTGAGCTACTCCGATACGTTAGAATTGCAGGAGGCCGACTCCCACACCCTGATCACCTTATTGCACCTGCGCGCCATTGCCGAGCAGTCCAACCACTCCTTCTCCATTGTGAGTGAAATGCTCGACAGCCGCAATCGTGATCTGGCCGAAGTGACTCACGCCGATGATTTTATCGTCAGCGATAAACTGGTCAGCCTGCTGCTGGCCCAAATCTCTGAGAACAAGCATTTATCTGCCGTTTTTGCGGACCTATTTGACCCCGCCGGCTGCGAATTGTACCTCAAACCGGCCGGCAATTATGTTGAACCGGGCCGGCCGGTCAACTTTTACACCGTGGTCGAGGCGGCCCGGCGGCGCGGCGAGGTAGCCGTCGGCTATCGCCTGCGCGCTCAAGCTAACGAGGCCGGCCAGGCTTACGGCGTGCGCGTCAATCCCAACAAATCCAAACAGCTTACCTTCAGCGCCGATGACAAGATTATCGTGCTGGCCGAGTCATAATTAAGAATACCTGACACTTGACCCTTATGCATAAAGGAGACCCCCTATGGAATCAACTGAACAAAATGACCGTCTGACGCTCATCAATGCTCTGCTGATTGCATTGGTAACGCTGCTGGGCGCATACGTGGCCTGGCGAGCCTCGGTAGCCGCCGACAATGCCGGCGACGCCAGCCTGGCCGGATTGATGGCCACCCTCAATGTGCAAGAAACCCTGGCCCTGAACAATACCCAACATTACGAAAACTATCGGGCCTACACCGCCTATACTCGCTACAATGCTCTGGGCGATGAGATTGAAGCCGACCTGGCTAAGGCCCCACTTGACGAGGCAGAAACCCTTGACCGCCAGATGCGCGAAGCCTGGGACGCCGCCGAGTCCTTTTACTTTCCCCGCGAATACCTCAAACGCGACGGTACTTATGATACCCAGCGTGAACTGGGCGAAGCCCTGGCCGAAACTGCCCGCCAAAAAGACCTGAATCCCCAACCCCACTTTAGCGAGGCCGATCAGAGTCAAACCAAATCTAACTGGTTGATTGGGGTAATTACCGGGCTGGCCATAGCTTTACTGTGCTTTACCCTGGTGGAAAGCGTTAACCGCACCGCCTTCAAGTATGCCCTGATTACCGTTGGGGTGATCATCACCGCCGGCGGGGTAGCAGCCACCCTTGCCATTGAATACATCTGGTTTGTATAAGGAACATCCACCATCATGACTGACCCTACTGTCCAACCTACCTCATTTTTGGATAACGATGAACGCTTCAAACAGATGGTTTCTATTCTGATTGCGGTGGTTACGGTGATCACTGCCGTAGCCGGTCTGCTGCAAAATGATGCCGGGGCGCGCGACGACCGGGCCAACCGGACCGCGCAAGACTATGCCTTCCAGGCTATGGGCCAGCGCATCAGCGGCGTGGCGCGGGCGGGCTATGACCGGGGCGATGCCTATCGCAACTGGAGCGAGTTGCTCACCCTGGCCCAATCGGCCGAAATCAACGGCGACCTGGCCGCCGCCCACCGCTACCAGGCCGTGGCCGGCCAGATTGCTAAACTCAGCCCTCTGCTGGGGCCAGATTACCTGGATCAGGCTTCCGGCGGTCAGCCCAACTTAGCCAGGTATGAAGCCGACGCCTACCTGGTCACGGTAACGGGCCTGGCCGAACGCTCGGCGGCCTGGTTTGCGGTAAAACAAACCTGGGACGAGAAAGCCAACACCTATGTGGTGCATATCACCATTCTGGCCGTAGCCCTGTTTCTTTTTGGCCTGGCCCTCACGCTGAATACCCGCGCCCGCTGGATTTTTGTAGCGGCCGGTTTGGTCATCACCCTGATTGCCGTTATTTGGGCGGCGGCGGTCTTTTTGGCCCCGGTTCCGTCGCTGCCGGAGCCGGCCATTGACGCCTACGCGCGGGGAGTCGGCCTGGCCTACCAGGGCAGTTTAAAAGAGGCCGTAAGCGCGTTTGATGAGGCGGTGGCCCAGGCGCCCGGCTACAGCAATGCCCTGTTTGAACGGGGCCGCGCTCGCGCCGATTTAGGCGATTATCAGGCCGCCATCAGCGATTATGAAGCCGCTCGCGCCGCCGGTCGAGATGACGCCAGCGTGGCCTGGAACATGGCCTGGCTGTATTACCTGCAAGGCCGCTTTGATGAGGCCATTCAAACCAATCGCCGCTCGGTTGAGTTAGACCCCAAACTGTTGGAAGCTCGCTTTGACCTGGCCTTAACCCTGTTGGCTGCCGGACAAATCGAGGCCGCCAAAAATGAGTATGCCCAAACGCTGGCTCTGGCCGCCGCGCAGGTGGCCCAGGCCGAAGCGGCCAAACAAGAGCCGCCGGCCTCGCTGTGGTGGTCGTTTGACGACGCCGCCTCCGGCCTGGATGGGCGGATTGAC
>CAZDMM010000260.1:0-9038 GCA_964505845.1 uncultured Caldilineaceae bacterium | reverse complement strand
ACGCTTAATGTGCGGCTCAATCATTTCCAAAAACATCTTGAGGGCCAGGCCGCCCACCAGCCCGATAAAAGCGGTGACGTTCAAAATCTCGATCAGCCCTTTTAATACTTTATCAACGGCCTCTAAAACCTCGCTAATCTGGCCGAAGGTTTTGGCCATATCGCGCACTGCCGGTATATCCATATAAACTTCATCTGCCATAATGTGCCTCCGAGAGTAAGATTTTTTACGATGTTGTTGTTAAGTAATTGGTTATTGGTAATTACCAATCTCCATTTACCAGCCGTTCAGCCTGAATAAATGCCGCCGAAAATATCGGCCAGGCCGTTAGCTTTGCTGGTTACCTGGGCGTCTGCCTGGTCAATGACGTCGCAGGCGTGCTGAAGATTCTTATGAACGGTGCTGATATGCTCCCCTACCTGGCCTACCCCAGGGATCACCAGGCTGGACACTTCTTCCACAAAAGCGTTGGCCCCGTCCCCAATCCAGATACCGCCGGTCACCGCCTGAACCATCTTGCGCATGGGGGCCAGCGCCTGCTCTTGCACAATATTTAGCTGTTGCATCAATTGGGACATCACTCCTTGGACCACTTTACGCGCTAAACGAATCAGCGCCTTTTTGACAAAATCAAACATTGTTAAACCTCCTTAAATTAAAACTTGCTCTTGGATGTTCGGTCGGCCTCTTGCATGTACTCGATGGCTTTATGCACATCGCCCATCAGCTCCTCAAATTTGTCGGTGAGCTTGGTAATGGCCGGGCAGAGTTTCCCCCGAATAGCCTCTTTAAAGGCTTCACCTCCCTGCCCCAGGAGAGCGCCGCCTTCCAATTGCTGAGCAATGCCTTGCATAGCATGATTGGTTTTTTCCAACTGCTCTTTGCCCTTGGCAAAGATTTGAATCATCTCTTCTGCGGTTTGATAAACCAGTTTGATTTCTTCAGTCATTATTACCTCCAGAGCATTTATTAAATTCGGCTAGGTGTGATGATTATGAGCCAAGAATTTTGAAGGGAGAACTGGCCTCTTCATCAGCCTGCTGCATGGTTTGGACAATCTCTTTGGTCACCCGGCTAGCCTCTTGTAGGGCCTGGTGCAACCGGTGTACTGCCGGTACAACTTCACCCTTCATCTCATGGAAGAACGCTTTGGAACCACGCCCAATCCAATCGGGTTCAAGTTTGTGCATGCCGTTGCGTACCTGTTGCTCCATCTGCTGGATTTCATCGGCTTGATTGTGAAATTGCGTCGCAATTTTCTCAAGCTGTTCATAATCCGCTTTTACTTCATCAGCCATAAGTTTTGTCTCCTTTTCTATTTTAATTTAATTTTGGATTGACTTAAGTTTTATTTGCTTTTACGATGTTTATAGGGTTATTTTTTTTTGCTCCTCGTTGTTTGTTTATCTTGTTTTTACACCCCTAAGATAACAAAAAAAGCCAAGCGTGTCCAGGAAAATTACCTCCCTATTACCTGACCCATTGAGGAGGTTTTTGGTGAAAAAGCCCTAAAAACCGTGGGTGTTGCCACCTTGAAGCTTAAACATTATGACTAATTACAAAAGGGGGAATATTGTTTAGATAGGAGATTTGCAGCAATATCGGCATTGAGTACCTTTTGGCAGCATGGGGAGAAGACCCTGTATATGGGAATCAGTATAAGAGAGAAAAAACCATTTGTCAAGGGTTTTTTTGCAAGGGGACGTATCGTGGGGCTTAGTCAGGAAAGCGCTTTTGGCCCACCAACTTGGTGACTTTAGAGCAATTTGGCCGGTATTCTCTTCCCCTCACTCGGCCCATATTTTGGGGTGATTCGACTCGAATCACCCCTTGATTCTTGAATCAGCCGGGCGCCTTTGACAATGAGTGTAGAAAATAAAGCCGAATTTTATTTCGCCTTGCTGGCACTTTACCCTATTTCAGCGAAAAAATTTTCGCCGCTTGAACCCCTCTAACCCGGCATATTGCGTTGATGAGTATCTAACCACCTCATTTTCTCTGCCGTTTTACCCCCAAAATCCCTTATTTGTGACTAAAAATTACTCCTTAGGCCCCGAAAAACCTCTCTTTAGCTCAATTTTAAGGTTCTGCTCTGAAAAGTAACCCACTTGGCACATAACTTGCAACAATTATATATTAGCGGAGGATTACTCTGAAGAAATAAATCATAGAATAGGAGGTTTACAATGCACGATATAGATCGCACCCAATTGGAGCTGGGCTGGGAAACCGAACCATCCGCCAGCGGCGAGTTCAGGTATGAAACCTACCCGGAACTGTACGAAGAAACCGATGGCGAAATGTATGGCGAAGTTGGCTTCGAAGGCCCATTCAGCGAAGCCGAGGAGATGGAACTGGCGGCGCAACTGTTAGAGATCACCGATGAAGCCGAACTCGACCAGTTCCTTGGGAACCTGTTCAAGAAGGTCAGCGGCGCTGTCGGCCGTGTGATCAAGTCACCTGTTTTCCGTGGGCTGGGTGGAGTTCTCAAGGGCGTCGCCAAGAAGGCCTTGCCGATTGCCGGCGGGGCGCTCGGTACCTTTTTTGGCGGACCGGTCGGCGGGGCGCTCGGCAGTCAATTGGCTTCCGGCGCAGGCCGGATTTTCGGCCTGGAGCTTGAGGGCCTGAGCGGCGAGGACCAGGAGTTCGAAGTGGCCCGACGCTACGTGCGTTTGGCGGGTGAAGCCGCCAAGCAAGCAGCGCTGGCGCCACCGAATGTGTCGCCGCAGCAGGCAGTGAATGCAGCAGTTACGGCGGCCGCGCAGCAACATGCGCCGGGTTTGCTGGGGCCGAGACGAATGCCTGCGCCGCCCGCAGTGGGTGCTGGCGGCAGACGCCAAAGTGGGCGCTGGGTCCGCCGCGGACGCACCATTATTCTATTCGGCGCCTAACCATGTCCCCTACCCCCCTGGCCTTGTGGCTGCTCTCGCAAGAGGCCCGCGCGCTGCTCACCCGGCTTGGCCGGGTCAAGCCGTTTGCCCTGGTCGAATCCATGGTCCCAGCCGCGGCGCTCTCCCCAGCGGCGCAGACGGGGATCGAGGCTTACCTGGCCCAGGGGCGGCGCGAATTGCGGCAAATGATCCAGCGTTATCTCCGCTGGCTGCACGGCCCCGAGGGGCGTCGTGTCCCGGCTGCCGAGGCTCAACGCCGCTTCACCTTGCTGCGGCTGAGGTTCAATACCATGCTGTCGCAGTTCGACATCTTTGCGGATGTGATTACGCAGCGCAGCGAACAGGAAACCGGAGTATGGCTATCCGGTCTCGACGCGGTGGCCGCCGACGCGCTGGCCTTGCCCGGTTTTTACGAGCCGCCGCCGGTGATTTGCTACCTTGACCGGGGGCACGGCGCGGCTATCCGGCGCGCCCGCACCCGCTTACCGGGCGGTGGTGACAACCCTGTGGCCATTATTCGCGTGCCGCGCGAGCGCATGGTGGGCAGCGGCATTGCCTCGTCGCTGATCCACGAGGTTGGGCACCAGGGTTCGGCCCTACTCGACCTGGTCAACTCGCTCCGGCCGGTTTTGCACGGCATGCAGCGGAGTGGCGGCAAGTCTCAGCTTACCTGGCGCTTGTGGGAGCGTTGGCTCTCGGAGATCCTGGCCGACTTTTGGGCCGTAGCCAGGGTGGGCGTATCGGCCACGGTTGGACTGATGGGGGTGGTCAGCTTGCCACGCACCTTTGTCTTTCGGGTCAGCCTCGACGACCCGCATCCGATCCCGTGGATCAGGGTCAAACTCAGTTGCGCGATGGGAGCCGCCCTCTATCCCCATGCCCAGTGGGGCAACCTGGCGGCGCTGTGGGAGTCGTTCTACCCCACTGCCGGTCTGGACGAGAACAGGCGCGAATTGCTAAATACGCTGGAAGCCAGCATGCCCGGCTTTGTTGGACTGCTGGTCAACCACCGTCCCAGGACCCTGCGCGGCCAATCGCTGCGCGAAGTATTCGCCGTGGAGGAACGCCAGCCCACGCGCCTGGCGGGATACTACGAGGCCTGGCGCAATGACCTGGCCCGGCTGCGAGCGGCCTCACCCTCCCTCGTCCTGGCCGTCATCGGCCAAGCCAAGGCCGATGGCAAGCTGAGTCCCGAGGCAGAGAGCCGCACCGTGGCCGATTTATTGACCTATTGGGCGCTGCGCAGCACGCTGGATATGTCGGCGCTGTGCGCGGCGCCATCAATGTTACGGTCTCAACGGAGTATGCCAGTTTTGCAGGGTGTACAGAGAATAATTACCGACTAAGGAGGATAATATGGCAGATCAACCTACCCTCAGCACACTTAAAATCGAACCGAACAAAATCTACTCAGGCGGAGTGGTAAAATTTACGGTAGAGGTGAAGGACCCGCCCCCAGATTGGAAAACCAGCGGCTACAAAATTGACTGGTATATTAATGATGTCTATGTTCTTTCTGCTTCTGAACTGGAAACCGACCCCAATGATCCGACAACAGTCAAATGGGACACGATCCACGTGCAACCATTGTCAGGGAAAAATGTAAGTGTCTCAGTGACAGCGCAACTCGTCAAAGATGGTAAGTCTGTGGGATCGCAGTCAAGTCCTCCGGTAGATCTCGAAGTGATGCCCAGACCGACAGTTACAATCACCGTATCCGCCCCTCCCTCCCCGCCGGTCACGGAGGGTGCGATAGTTTCTCTTGAGGCTAACATTGGGACGGTATCTATTGATGACCTTCAAGCGTCTAACATTGAAGTCAAATGGAGCGCCAGCGGTAAACTTATAGAACCAGACCCCGGGGGGGATCCTTTAAAACTTTCCTGGAATACGACTGGTATGCTTGTGGGCTCCCATGAGGTCACAGTCAAACTGGTCAACAAACGCGGGACCGTTATAGCAGAGGCCATAGCGTTCATCGAAGTCCGGCCACGACCATTGTCAGAAAAAGAAGTCATGCCGGTGGCCTTGCAGCGCACTTCCACCCAATCAACGCGTGATCAGGCTCTATGGGTTGCTATCCGCAATCGCACCAAAGCTATTGCTTTCAGCGGCAGCGGCTACAAAAGCTTCATTGATGCAGTGTTGTGTGAAGATAAGTTGGCTCGGAGCAAAATTCTAGAACGGCAAAGGGGTGAATACGGTCAGGTTGAACTGGATTCCACGAAACCAGGCGAATACACACCGATTGTGGCCGGCGTTGGCGCTTACGAACTGCTGAAGACAGCCACCGAGGTGTTTCTGCTGCTCAACTGCGGCGTGACGATTAGGAATGACGACCTCGTAGCTTATGATCCGACCGAAGAGGTAACCCGGCTCGGCGCGGTAGTTCCGCTTGGCGAGGTCCAAAGCAAACTGGAAGATTATCTGGGCGCTCCCAAGCAGCTCCCGTATCTCAAGCGCATCATCAATAATGTGTTCCCTGGTAAGAAGCCAACAGACAAAGTGCATTGTGAAGGCATCCTCATCCAATCGCGCGTCGAAAAGCCATGCTTGCTCGAGTTGATCTGGTCATACTGGCATGAAGAAGGCATGCTGGTTCAGGCCATCAACGCGATCAGCCTGCGCTTCCAGAATCTGCGCAGCGGGTCCGGGCAAGATCCGCTGGCGCACCTCGAGATTGACCCGATTCGGCCTCTGAACAACGTGTTATGGGGTTATATTCAGGATGAGCAGCATCGGCTCACAGTGCAGCGCCGTGCTTATGAGTATGATCATCACTACGGCCTGACACTCTACGGCAAGGCAATACCGTCGCTTAGATCGGCCGATAGTCGCTCCAAATTCCTTGAGGCCTATCACAATCTGTTGCACCTGTGCCCGGTCTTCTATGCGGAAGATGACGACACGACCCGCATCGCCGATGCCTTTCCGTTGCTCAACGCTCTCAAGGAGACGCACCTCATCCTGGCCCAGGGTGCACACAACCAGTTTGGTGATCTACCGTGGACGGCGCGGGCTGAGATGTTGATGCAAGAGTGGTTGTTAGCCCGGTCCGAGATGCGCGACTTTCTCCAGAGTCGCCCGATGGTGCCCTATCAAGAGGGCTGGATGGCCCAGGTTGACACAATGAAGAAACTACAAGGCTGGTCGGATGTCAGTGTCATGCACTTTCGCGACTTGGGGGTGTACGGCGAGCAGATACTCCTTTCGGTGCGATATGGAAATTGGATTGACATCAACGACCCAGCGCAAGCCGCCAATTGGGCGCGTTACTGGCGGCCGGAGATTCAGAGTTACATCCATGCCTATCGCGCCGTTACCGGGGTGGACTTGAGCGCCGAAATCACGACGACCCAGCAGCGCGAATTGATCACCACCAAGCCGTCGGTGTTGCTACGCCAGCGCCTGCCGGCTGGACAGATGGCACCAGCGCTGCCGGCCGGGGGCGCAACGGCCATGCCGCAAGGTTTTCGCGAGCGGCGGGCGGCTCGGAGATTAACCAGAGGATAGGCGCTCAATGGGTCAAGACCTGACAGGTACGCCTCGTGAAAACCTGTCAGGTCTGCTACAAGGGCAACCGGAAATGATGGAACTCGATTTTACCTCTTCCCTGTACTTGGGCTTCCGGCACGACACGTGGTCGCTGCGCCCGTGGTCGCAACTGACCACCGGTGCGCCGGCCGCGCTGGCCGAACCGGCCGGGACGGAGGCGGTGACCCGCCGGCTGGCCGGGTTACAAGGCTGCCAGCAGACCACCCTCGCCCGGTCTACCCTGCACCTGTTTTGGGACTTGTTTGGCCTACTGGCCGATCACCGGGTTGCCATTTACCTGGACGCGGGGACCTATCCCATCGCCCGCTGGGGCGTTGAGCGGGCGGTGGGGCGAGATGTGCCGGTGCGCTGCTTTCCCCACAAAGATGCCGAAACGCTGCGCCGCCTGCTGCGACAAGGAGTGAGTGGCCGCCGGCCGGTAGTTGTCGCCGATGGGATGTGTACTGCTTGCGGTTGCGCCATGCCTATCGCCGCCTATCTCGACAGTGTGCGCCGCGCCAGCGGCCTGCTGGTGCTTGATGACACTCAGGCCCTGGGCATTCTCGGGGTTGCGCCGGAACCATCCACACCGTATGGACGGGGTGGCGGCGGCTCGCTGCGCTACCAAAACCTCACCGGGCCGGAGCTGCTGGTCATTAGCTCTCTGGCCAAAGGGTTTGGTGCGCCCCTGGCCGTCCTGTCTGGCAGCGGCGAGATGATCCGGGAATTTGAGGCCCGGAGCGAGACTCGCGTCCATTGTAGCCCACCGTCGGTAGCCGCCATTTACGCTGCCGAACACGCCCTGACGCTGAACGCAGAAGTTGGCGATGTCCTTCGGTCACAGCTTGCCCAACGGGTGCGACAATTCCGCCGCCTGCTATCCGCTGCAGGCTTGTCGGCCGAGGGCGGGCTGTTTCCGGTGCAGACACTCAAAACGCCGTCCACTCTCGATACCAGGCAAGTGCATCGGCAATTGCTTCATCTCGGGGTTCCCACTATCTTGCGACATGGATGTGATGGTGGCGGACCGCACCTGAGCTTTATCATCACTGCCCGGCACCGGCCGGATGAGCTTGACCAGGCGGTGCAGGCCCTGGCTGTGACCGTCGGCGCCCAGCCACATTTGAAACCCGGCGGTGGCTGAGGCGACTAAATGCGCTCCGGGGGAGCCTCGTGGCCTTGCCAGGTGATATCAGAGTCGTAAACGACAAGATAATGTCAGATGAGAGGTGGAACATGTCAAACTTGTCTCAATGGGAGGCGGAACCTTTCCGCTTTCGGGAAACATACGAAAGTGACTGGAAAGAGGCCGAATCGTCAGTTGGCCGTTACCCGGCAAACCGTCGGGCTCCGATTATGCGTTTGAAAAGAATCCTGGGCGCTATGCGGTTAAGATTATCTCCACAAGAAATACGCATCCTCCTGAGTGGCCGCAGCGTTTCACTCGCTAACCGGTCCTTGGCTGAACTTGGAGAAGTTCTGATCCGTACCGAATCTCTATATCGAAGTCTGAACACCCGTGACGAAGCGCCTATGGCCGGAGAATTAGAAGCCGGATCATCCGGCGGACCCTGCCAGGGATGTAAAGGCCTGTGCTTTCCGATTAGCGAAATGAACTGCATCTGTTTTGGTCTACTCTCCATTAACTACTGCCGACGTTTCCGCTATCGCCGACGTTTCCGCTATCCATGAAACTCAGAATTCATTTTTCGCTACGGGAGAAGCAAATCACAGCGAGAAATAACCCTCGGCTAACACTGGGAGATTGGTTAGATAGTCACAGTAGAAAAGTCTGCTCGAACAACGGATTGAGGTCAACCATGAAAAACCCATATTACTTTGAAGTAGAACCGTTTGAAATCTACCCTGAATTTGATGAATATGAGCTCTTTGACACCGAATTAGTGGGTGAAACCTGGGAAGGAGAAGTCAGCCGAAGCAGCCCTGAGTACATTCGCTGGGTGCAGCAGGCGCTGAATAAAGTCATGGGCTTGCGTTTAGCGGTAGACGGGATTATGGGGCCAGCCACCCGCAGTGCTATTCGCAGCTTTCAGAGTAGACAGGGATTAATCGTTGACGGAATCGTGGGGTCTCGGACAGAACAGACGCTCGTCCAGGCCGGAGCTCCCTCGTTGCCTGACACATACGTCATTGATGTGCCGCCAGTCATCACCATGGGGATGCCGTGCGAAAGGCTGGATGATTTCGATTTTGACAGCGCCCAGTTGAAACCTGCCCATATCAACAAGATAAATGCGCTTGCCAAACGAATCGTGGACAGCTATTCGACGCCTCAGCCCATTCGCACGGTATACGCTAAAGGCCATACCGATCCGGTAGGTTCAGCTCAGTACAACGTAGGTTTAGGCATGCGGCGCGCCCTAAACGTGCGTCAAGAGCTAATGAGGTCTCTGAATCGCATTCGCCCACATATGTCAGCGCAAGTCTTAATTCTTGCAAGCTCCCGCGGTGAGCGAGAGCCTATTTCAAGCAATAACGCCGAAAACCGCCGGGTTGAGGTTTGCCTTTCCACGAAGCAATTACAGCCACTGCCCCCGCCACCTCCACAACCCTCACCACCTCCACAACCCTCACCACCTCCACAACCCTCAC
>CAZDMM010000259.1:0-9079 GCA_964505845.1 uncultured Caldilineaceae bacterium | reverse complement strand
AAATATCCTGGGCGACGTAAAATTCCAGTTGTTCCACCGCGTGGCGGGCGTGGTTGAGGTCCGGCTCGCTCATCAGGGGGTCTTCACCCATCACATACCAGCCTTTGACATGCCCATCCAAAATACCGGTAACCATCTCGGTGGTGGTCAGGCCGGGCACGCCGGAGAGCGGAACATGCCAGGCTTGTTCAAATTTATGGCGAACTGCGGCGTCGGTGACGGGCTGGTAGGCGGTGAAAACGGTTGGCATACCGCCGGAGTCGGAGCAGCCCTGCACGTTGTTTTGGCCGCGCAGGGGGTTGAGGCCGGTACCGGGCCGCCCGACGTGGCCGGTCAGCAAGGCCAGGTTAACCAGGGTGAGCGAGTTATCGGTGCCATGCACACTCTGGCTGATGCCCATGCCCCAGTAAACGGCCGAAGCGTTGGCCTGGGCGTACAGGCGGGCTGCCTGGCGAATATCCTCGGCCGGCACGCCGCTGATGGCCTCGGCCCACTCCGGCGTTTTGTCTTCCAGGCTTTCGATGTACTCAGAAAAGCCCTCGGTGCGGTCGGCGATGAAGGCGTTGTTGTACAGCTCTTCTTTAACGATGACGTGGGCCATGGCGTTAAAAACGGCGGTATCTGTACCCGGTTTTTGGCGCAGCCAGAGGGTGGCAAAGTTGCACATCTCGGTGCGGCGCGGGTCAATCACAATCAGTTTGGCCTGGTTATGGGTAACGGCCTCTTTGAGAAAAGTGGCGATGACTGGGTGGTTTTCGGCGGTGTTGGAGCCGGTAATGATGAAACAATCCAGGTGTTTCATCTCGGCGATGGAGTTGCTCATGGCGCTGGTGCCCAGCGAGAGCTGCAGGGCCTTGACGCTGCCGGCATGGCACAGCCGGGTGCAGTGGTCTACATTGTTAGTGCCCAAAATGGCCCGGAAATATTTTTGGAGCATGTAGTTATCTTCGTTGGTGGCTTTGGCGCAGACGTTGCAGGTGAGGCTGTCTGGCCCGTATTGCCGGCGCAGTTCCAACAAACGGTTGACCACCAGGTCAAGCGCCTCGTCCCAGGTGGCTTCACGCCAATCGTCGGGGTATTTGGCCGGGGTGCGCCGGCCCGGCTTTTGCGGAACGCGGCGGATGAGGGGTTGGGTGAGCCGTTTGGGGCTGTGGACATAGTCGGCGCCAAAACGGCCTTTGACGCACAGCCGGCCATAGTTGGGGGCGGCGTCAAAAGGGGCGTCAATACGGATGAGGTGGTTGTTTTTGATGTTAAGCAAAATCTGGCAGCCTACCCCACAAAAAGGGCAGGTAGAACGGACGACTTTGTCAGCTTGCATCGGTTTCCCCCTAACAAAGAATTTGCACTAAATCTATCAGGTGTGGATGGCGCTAGGCATCCATCTCCACAATCAGGGCGGTGATGTTATCATGCCCGCCGGCCATTTTGGCCGCTTCGATGAGGGCCTTGCAAGCCGCCGCCGGGTCGGGGTTGGCGCGGCTCAATTGTAAGATCTCCTCATCGGTCAGCATGCCGCTCAACCCATCGGAGCAGAGCAAAAGCCGGTCTCCTGGCTGGAGTTGAACCTGGTACAGGCCAATTTCCATCTCTTCTTTGTCGCCAATGGTGCTGTAGATAACATTTTTCTGCTTGTGAACGCGGGCTTCTTCGCGGGTTAACTGGCCTATTTGCACCAGCCGCTCCACCAGGGAGTGGTCTATGCTGATTTGTTCGATCTTGCTAGCCGTTAGCCGATAGGCCCGGCTGTCGCCGACATTGGCAATGTGGGCCTGGCCGTCCATCACCAGGGCCATGACCAGGGTGGAACCCATTTTACGCTCTTCGGCGCGGTCGCCTTGTTGGGCCAGCACCACCTTGTTGGCCGCCGCCGCCGCCCCTTTGAGCCACTCCTCCAGCCCGGCGCTGTCGGTAGGGGTATGTTCCTCAAAATAGTGCTGCACGGCTTTGATGGTCAGATGGCTGGCAATCTCGCCGGCGTCATGCCCGCCCATGCCGTCGGCTACCACATACAGGCCCATGGGCATCTCTTTTTCCAGCATAATCAAGTTATCTTCGTTAAGCTCGCGCCGCAGCCCGGTATCGCTTAAACCGGCAATGCGCCAGTTGATCTGGGCCGGACGTGACCCGGAGACCGGCATGGTTTCCGGGTCTCGTTCGGCGGCTACGGTGCGCAAACTGGGCGAAGTTTCAGCCAGGTGGGCCAGGGCGTTAAGGGCCGGCTGCGTTTCGGTTTCGGCGGCGGTCAGCTCAACCGCTTGAGGGGGCACGGTTTCGGAGGGTTTGGTGATGAGCGCGTCCGAAGCCGCGACTTTAGCTTTGGTTTTTTGGCGTTTGCCGGAGATACGTAGGGTTAAAGGCAGCACTACCGCTACGGCAATAAACAAAAGAATAATGAGGATAACGACCAGGGTGAGCACAAAGCGGGTTGAATCTTGGGTAGGCAGCAGCCACGGGGCCAGAATAACCAAAGTTTGAGGTGAGATAGACGTTTGTGAGCAAGCATGGTGGTGGGAACAAGATGTCCCATTCAGCCGATTGAGTAAATGTTTCATGAGGTCGAGTCTCCCTGGGAGGCCCAAATTTAGGTTTAATCCTAAAGGATAGTTATCCTGGCAGATAGTTTATCACAGGCTGAATGGCTTTGCAACAATTTTTCCCTGGGGATGGCCTGAGGCTGCTCTTTACGTGATCTTTATTGACAAACCTTCCCGGAAGGTGGGACTTTGACCATGCCCTGCCCTGGGAGGTGAAAGAGATCAACCCAAAGGCCGCTACCGCAAACCTTAACCCATCGCCGTTAAGAGCTGGGCAGGCGCTGCAGCAGCGCCTTGACCTGCTTGAGTTCCCACTGGGCATTCATGGGGGCCAGCAGGTCAAGGGCTTCGTGGGCAAAACTGGCCGCTTGAGCCGGTTGTCCCTGGGCCTCGTAAAACAGGGCCAGGCCCAGTTTAGCCATGGCCGCTACCCGGTGATTGCCGTATTTGCCATGCACCTCCAGGTAAGTGCGAAAACTGGCCGCTGCCTGCTCATATTGATTCAGCCCCAGGTCGGCAAAGCCCACCCACACCTCGGAGGAAGGATCGCGGTAGGGGCTGCCGGCCAAACACCGGATGCTTTCAAGATAGTAGGTTTTGGCCTGGTCATAATTGTGGATATAGCGGGCAATGTGCCCGGCCGCCTGCCAGGCCCGGTGCCTGAACAGCGGTTCCTGGGTGCTGCTCAACGCTATTTCGACATTTTTCTGCGCCTCGGCCAACTCCTCATCCAACTGGAGGGCTTTGTAAGCCCGGTAGGTGTGGCCTAACGCGATTGCCTCTTGTAAATCAATTTCCTTAGCCAGTTGAATGCCCTGGGCCAGATACTTTTCGGTGGTGTCGTAATCACCCCGCAAGAGATAAATGGAACCCAGGCCGTGTACCAAAAACCAAACTTCATCTTCTTTGGCCCCTAACATTTTAGCGGCCGTCAGGGCATACTCGCTGCACCTGATGCGCTTATCTGGATGCCCTTGATAATAGACCGGGTGAACAATAGCTTTGGCCAGGGCCAGCACCTGCTCCCAATTTTTGTTGGCGTAAGCCCACTCAATGGCAATCAGCAGGTTAGGCAGTTCGGTGAGGATGGCGGCATACTGGTCAGGACTCCAGCAGGCAAAATCCCAAAAGCGCGTCCCGGCTGTTTTGACGCTCCAGGCGGCAAAAAAGTGGCAGAATTTGGTTTTGAGTTCTTCAATTTTTGCCCCGTTGCCGGGTAGAACATTAAACGAGAGGTCTACCCCCAGTTTTTGCCGAGCAAAAATTTGGGTCAGCGGGTGCAGCCAGTAGCGCTGCTGGCTCAAATCCAGGGCCTCGCTGGCCTCCAGCAGCGACATGCCCACCAACTGTTCGATGGCTTTGTAGTAATCAAAATCGGCCACTTCTGACACGGCGGCCAGGGCGGTGCGGCTGGCCGAGGAAACAAAAATTGACATAGCCAACAACACCTGGCGCGTTTCACCGTCCATAAGTTTCCAGGCTTCAGCAAAGATATAATCAAAAACTTCACTGACCACCTGGCTGGCGTGATAAAGCTCATCCACCAGGGTGTTAAAGGGCAGGCCCTTTTGCTTGATTAAGCCCAGGGCCAGTTCCACGGCTTTGGGGTTATTGCCGGCGGCTGCAGCCAGGCGCTGTAAGGTGTCGTTATCGGCGGTAGCCACTACTCTCAGGCCAATCCGGTGGCTGTGCCGGCGAATCAGGGTTAGGATTTCATCGTCCTTTAAACCGTACAGCGGAATATCCCACACTCGGCGCAGTTGTTTGTAACGGGTGGTGACCAGGGCCAGGCTAGGCTCCGGGATTTGCTCTAAAAATTTAACCAGGGCCAGGTCGGTGACGGTTTCCAGATTGTCGGCAATCACCAGGGTATGGTGGCTGCGCAGCAGTTTGTCTACCGCGCTCACCTTTTGTTCGGGGGGGAGTTGGGCCAGGTGGGGGTAATCGAGCACGCGAGCAATGGTGTCCAGCACGTGGTCAAGGCGCAGGTTGAAATCGGGATAATCCCTGGCCGAAGTCCAAACAACGGCCTTAAAAGGTTTGCTGATGGCTTGCTGCGGGCCGGGCAAACAGCGATGGGCCACCTCAATGGCCAGGCTGGTTTTGCCAATGCCGCCCATGCCCTCGATGGAGGCCAGCGGCCAGCGGGAGTGTTCTACCCACTCCAGCACGCGGGCCACTTCTTCCTGGCGGCCAATAAATTCACCATAGCGGGGGGGCAGGTTGTGATGCACGTTGGGCAAATCGGGCCTTGGCTGGGGCGGGAACAGCCGATCCAGCACCACCTCCGGGGCCGGGTGCTCGCCTTGATTGAGAAAACGTCGGCCCCAACCCCGGTCAACCCGGCCATGCTGCTGGCAGTACTCAACCAAAAACTCCAGCCGCGCCATTTCGGTGGGGGCGATGCCACGTTTCCAGCGTTGCACCGTGTGCGGAGAAACGTGCAGCGCCTCGCCAATTTCGGTTTCAACGGCGCTCACCTTTTTGCTCTGACGGTTAGCCACGCTGTCTATGCCTTCTTTGAGGAGTTGTTTGAATTCTGAGTTAGCCATCGCCGCGCTCTTTCTGGCAGATTATTGGCCCACGTTTGGGCTACGCTTACCCCACCGGCCAGAACTTGTGGCCGGGTGATGGGTTTTGACAAGTAGATATTTTTATTCTAACCGTGATGGGCTAAATCCTGAAATCGGCCCAGGAGGCGTTTAGCCTTTGCCATTTGACCAGGCAGCCAGGTTTGTAGTTTTTTTACGAAAATTGTTAGCCGGGGTCGGGTAAAATAAAGGTATCCACAGTGGAGAGGTGAAAAATGTTTGGGTCGTCTTTAGGTATGTGCATTTTGCTGGGTGTTTTGGTGCTGTTAGTCATCCTGTTAGGACTCAGCGTGTTGGCCGGGCATATTGTTGCCATTCACCGGATGAATAGATGATAAAAAGCGCAACCCTGATAAAAAACGCTGAGACAACGGTTGTCTCAGCGTTTTTGTTTTTGACGGGCGTCCGGGCCGGGGTAAATTCCCGCTTACTCTCGATTCGGCGTTACCCCCATCAGGGCGGCCTTGATCAGCTCGCCGTTCATGCGGGCAATAAAATCCTGGCTAATCTCTTTGGGGCAAACCGCCGTACACTCGCCAATGTTGGTGCAGCCGCCAAAGCCTTCCTCATCCATGGCTTGCACCATGTTGACCACGCGCTGGTAGCGCTCTACCTGGCCCTGGGGCAGATAGGACAGTTGCGACACTTTGGCCGCCGTAAAGAGCATGGCCGAAGCGTTGGGACAGGCGGCTACACAGGCCCCACAGCCGATGCAGGCGGCGGCGTCCATGGCCCGGTCGGCGTCTTTTTTAGAAATAGGGATGGCGTTGCCGTCGGGGGCGCTGCCGGTAGACACCGAAACAAAGCCGCCGGCCTGGATAATCCGGTCAAAGGCGCCCCGGTCTACGATCAAATCTTTGAGGATAGGGAAGGGCTTGGCCCGCCACGGCTCGATGATAATGGTCTCGCCATCTTTGAAGTTGCGCATATGTAGTTGGCAGGTGGTCAGAGCCACTTCGCCCAGGTTTTGGCCGTGGGCCACGCCGTTAATCATCAGGCTGCACATGCCGCAGATACCCTCGCGGCAGTCGTGGTCAAAAGCTACCGGCTCCTCGCCCTTAAGAATGAGCTGTTCGTTGAGCAGGTCGAGCATCTCCAAAAAAGAGGAGTCTGGGCTGACATCTGCCAATTGATAGTCTACCAGCCGGCCTGGCGCGCTGCTATTTTTCTGTCGCCATATTTTTAGGTTCAAGTTCATGGTTGTAACTCCGTTAGAGATAATTGGTAATTAGTAATTGGTTATTTAATCTCTAATTACCAATTACCTATTTATAACTTCGCTGCGAGAGTTTAACGTACTCAAACTCCAGTGGTTCTTTGTTCAGAACAGGTGGTTGCTGGTCGCCGGCGTACTGCCAGGCAGCCACATAGGCAAAGTTTTCGTCGTCGCGCAGGGCCTCGCCGTCTTCGGTCTGGTACTCTTCGCGGAAGTGGCCGCCGCACGATTCGTTGCGATGCAGGGCGTCAAGACACAACAGTTCGGCCAGCTCCATAAAATCGGCCACCCGTCCGGCCATTTCCAGGCTTTGGTTGAGATCGTTGCTTTCGCCGGGCACATTGACGTTTTCCCAAAACTCGGCCCGAATCTCCGGGATGCGGCGCAGGGCTTCGGTCAGGCTGGCTTCGGTGCGGCCCATACCGCAGTGATCCCACATCACCTGGCCCAGCTCGCGGTGAAAGTCGCTGACGGTGCGCTTGCCCTTGATGCTGAGCAGGCGGTTGATCCGCTCCTTTATCTCGGCCTCGGCCTCCTTAAAAGCGGCATGGCCGGCCTCAACCTTGTCGAGCTTGGTAGAAGCCAGGTAGTTGCCCAGGGTGTAGGGCAGGATGAAGTAGCCGTCGGCCAAACCCTGCATCAGGGCGCTGGCTCCCAGGCGGTTAGCCCCGTGATCGGAGAAGTTGGCTTCGCCGATGACAAACAGGCCGGGGATGGTGCTCATCAAGTTATAATCCACCCACAGCCCGCCCATGGTGTAATGCACCGCCGGGTAGATGCGCATCGGCACTTCGTAGCCGTCTTCGCCGGTAATGGCTTTGTAGATGTCAAACAGGTTGCCGTAGCGTTCCTGGATGACCTTTTTGCCCAGGCGTTGAATGGCCGAGGCGAAATCCAGGTAAACTCCGTTTTTTAGCTCGCCCACGCCATAGCCATCGTCCACCACCCGTTTGGCGGCGCGAGAGGCGATATCGCGCGGCACCAGGTTGCCAAAGGCCGGGTAGCGCTCCTCCAGGTAATAATAACGCTCGGCTTCGGGAATCTGGTTGGGGTTGCGGGTGTCGCCCGGTTTACGCGGCACCCAGATGCGGCCATCGTTGCGCAGCGACTCGCTCATCAGGGTCAGCTTGGATTGGTGGTGGCCCGACGGCGGAATACAAGTGGGGTGGATTTGGGTGTAGCAGGGGTTGGCAAAAAAGGCCCCGCGTTTATAGGCCCGCCAAATGGCCGAGGCGTTGCAGCCTTTGGCATTGGTAGAGAGGTAAAAGACGTTGCCGTAGCCACCGGTGGCCAGCACCACCGCATCGCCCACGTGGGTTTCAATCTGGCCGGTGACCATATTGCGGGTGATGACGCCGCGCGCCCGGCCGTTGATCACTACCAGGTCAAGCATTTCATCGCGGGTAAACATTTTGACTGTGCCCAGCCCAATTTGCCGCTCCAGGGCCTGGTAAGCCCCCAGCAACAACTGCTGGCCGGTCTGTCCCCGGGCATAAAAAGTGCGCGAAACCTGCGCCCCGCCAAAGGAGCGATTATCCAGCGAGCCGCCGTATTCGCGGGCAAAGGGCACGCCCTGGGCCACGCACTGGTCAATGATGTTGTTGCTCACCTGGGCCAGCCGGTACACGTTGGCCTCGCGAGCCCGGTAGTCGCCGCCTTTGACGGTATCATAAAACAGGCGGTAAATACTGTCGCCGTCGTTGCGGTAATTTTTGGCAGCGTTAATGCCGCCCTGGGCGGCCACGCTGTGCGCCCGGCGCGGGCTGTCCTGGTAGCAGAAGCACTCTACGTTGTAGCCCTGCTCGGCCAGCGTTGCCGCCGCCGAAGCCCCGGCCAGGCCGCTGCCAACGATGATGATGGTAAATTTGCGCCGGTTGGCCGGGTTGACCAGCTTCATCTCAAAGCGGTGTTTATCCCACTTTTGCTCAATGGGGCCGGAGGGGATGCCGGCGTTCAAAGTCCCCTCGGTAAATTTAATTGAGCCAATTTGCACTACAGGTTGGGTTGTGGTTGCCATAAAGTCCTCTCTTATCGCACGATTCCAAGCATAACAGCCAGAGGAACGACGGCAAAGCCGCCGGCCACGACGATGGCCAGCAGCAAAGCCAGCATCCGCAAGGGGGCGGTATAGGTGTGGTTATTCAAACCCAGCGTCTGGAACATGCTCCAGGCGCCATGATAAAGATGCAGGCCCAGGGCCACCATCGCCACCAGGTAAAAAATGGCCGGCAGGTAGCCGTAAGATTGAAAACCAATCACCAGGTTATGGTAAACATCTGTCTGGCTGAAATTGGGATGAATGCCCGGCACGCCCCAGGTAAAGTGCATGAGGTGGAGAATAACAAAGATGAAGATGAGCGTCCCGCCCGCCCGAATATACAGGGCCGCCGGGTTAGCCTGAAGTTTGACATGCTTGGCGTACTTGGTGGCTCTGGCCCGTTCGCTTTCCTGATAAAGCGACCAGGCCGCCCACACGTGCAGCACCACCGATACCAGCAGCACCAGCCGGGCAATCCACAAGAGGTGGGTGTGGCCAAAGACAGGAGCGCCGATGGCCCGCAAACCCTCAGAGTAGGCGTTAAAATATTCGGCCCCGCCCCCCATAAACCCAAAAACCTTGAGGTTGCCATACATGTGAAATATGACAAACCCTATCCCAATCAAACCGGTAATGGCCATAATCACCTTTTTACCGATTGAGGTGCGATAGAGAGTCAATACCCCTATGTTCATTG
>CAZDMM010000258.1:0-9091 GCA_964505845.1 uncultured Caldilineaceae bacterium | reverse complement strand
GGCCAGCAGCACCGGGTTACGAATCGGCAGCACCAGCACCGAGGTGCCCAGCTTGAGCGTCGGCGCGACGGAGCCGGCCCAGGCCAGGGTCAGCAGCGGGTCAACCCAGGGCGTATCGGAGGGATAATCCCAGCGGCCATGCACCCGGTAGGGATACCAGGCGTTGACCTCCTCGGCCAGCACCACGTGGTCGGTGAGCCACATGGAATGGTAGCCCAACTCCTCGGCCCAGCGGGCGGTTTTGCCAATGTTTTCCACCGTAGCCTTGGCCCCGGCGTTGTGGACAATAATTCCGACTTCCATAAAATATGCTCCTTGTCTTTTGGCCGGGATTAGGGGATTGGGGGATAAATCTTTGGAAAAATCCCCCGCTTCACGTCCCCCAATCCCCGCAAATTTTACTTCACATCACCCCGCAATCAGCGGTACGGCTATCAAGGCCAGCAGCACGCCGAAGCCCTGGACGCGGGTCAACCGCTCCCTGAGGATGAACAGGGCCAGCAGCACGGTGGTGGCCGGGTAGAGCGAGGACAGGGTTCCGGCCACGTCCAGCCGCCCGGCTTGCTCGGCCAGCACAAAGAAGGCGTTGCCCCCGGCGTCCATCAGCCCGGCAAAGATGATGAGCCACAACCCGCCGCCGGCCGGCCGAGCCAGGCCCGAGCGCACCCAGGCCAGCCCCAGAATCAACAGGCTTGAGGTGGAGCGGGCCACCACCAGCGGCCAGAACACGGCCTGATGCTCCACCTGGGCAATCAGTACCAGGAATCCGCCCAGGCAGACTCCGGCCAGCAAGGCCAGGCCCAGCCCCACCGGGCGGCCAATCCCCCCTTGCGGGCGGGAGATGAACCAGATGCCGGCCAGGGCCAGGGCAAAGCCCAGCAGCCGGGTCGCACCCGGCGCGCCCTGGGTAAAGATGCCGACCACCACCGGCAGCGCCGCCGAAATGACCCCCGTCACCGGCGCGGCGATGCCCATTTGCCCGGTGGCAATGGCCCGGTACAAGGCCAGCAGCCCCACCATTCCGGTGACGCCGGCGGCGCTGCTCCAGCCTACATCACGCCAGGAAGGCAGGCTTTCCGTACCCAACATCGCCAGCAGAATCAGGGCCGCCAGCCCGGCCACCTGCGAGAGCAGGGTGACGATGATGACCGAGCTGCGGCGTGAGGACAGCCCGGCGCTAAAATCGCCCACGCCCCACGCCGCAGCGGAAGCCAGGCCCAAGAGCGCAGCGGTGAGTTCTGAGTTGGTGGTCATTTGATGTAATTCTACCTCCAATTGCATCCGTGACCGCCGACCGGCGACCGCAGACCGGGGGATAACTTGTAAAAAATCATTTAAAATCCTACATTGGTTAAAAACCTTCCCGGAAGCTGCTTCAAGATCAACGATGATGGGTAACTCACATACTCTATACCAGAAGTTAGCTTCCGGGAAGGTGAAGACACCCGGTCTCCCGTCTGCGGTCGGCGGTCAACCGGAGGTTTAAATCACCAATATCTCTCGCGTGGTTTGGTTCAGGCTGACACCGCCGGTGGGGGTGACGACGACCACATCCTCCACGCGGGTAAAGCAGCGGCCAGCAACCCAAATGCTCGGCTCGACGGTGAAGCACATGTTGGCTTGCAAGGTGGTCTTGTCACCCTTGGCCAGGAAGGGCGGCTCATGCACGTCAATGCCGATGCCGTGTCCCAGGCGATGGAAAAAGTTGGGGCCATAGCCGGCGTCCTCAATGATCTTGCGGGCGGCAGCGTTGGCTCCTTCGGCAGTAATCTGGCCGGCCTTCATCACCCGCATGCCCTCGGCCTGAGAGGCCATCACCAACTCATGGATGCGGCGCAGTTCGGCGTCCGGCTCGCCGCAGTGAACGGTGCGGCCAAAGTCGTTGACGTAGCCATCCAGCACCACCCCAAAATCAAAGGCCAGCACCCGGCCCGGCTGCAACTCCACCTCGCCGGAGCGGCCCACCCCTTCGATGGCATCGCCGATGCCGGGGCCTTTGATCATAATGCCGGTGACAAAGGAGGAGCCTTCGGTGCCGTGCTTGAGCATTTGGTGCTCCACCTCGATCATGATGTCATTTTCGGTCATGCCACGCTTGAGCTGCTTGAAGACATCGGCAAAGATGGCGTCATCGGCCAGGGCGGCCTGGCGCATCAGCTCGATTTCTTCATCATCTTTGATGGCCCGCATGGGGGAGATGACATCCCAGGTGCCTTCAAAAACGGTTCCCGGCGCTACCTTCTGGATTTCGTATACGGTCGAGGCCATGCCCTCACGCGGGATGCCGACCTTCTTGCCGGCCAGGTGGTACTTGTCCCACAATTTGCGGGCCAGGGCGGGGATGTCCTCGCCGTCGTCCACCTTGATAACTTCGGTGATCCAGGGTTTATCTTTGGCCTGATCCACAATAAAGTGGTGGGCCAGGTAGGGGGCCACAAAAACGCACTCGGTGGGGGTCAGGATGGCCCCGTACAACCAGTCGCCGTGCATGTGGCTTTTGGTGGCGTTGGGTCGCTGCCGCCGCACCCCCAGCATGTACTCCATGTCGCCGGAAGGGGCCAGAAAGGTGGCCGCCCAGCCGCGAGCGTCCATCTCCGCCCGCAAAGCCTGTAATCTACGTTCAAATCTGCTCATAAAAACCTCCATTGGTTAAGATTAAAGTGATTCCTTATGCGTAGCCCGCATCACGCCGGTGCCGTAAAACAGGTCGGTGGGGTGCTGGGCCGGAAAAGGCTTGAGTTGACCCTTATCATAAGTCCATAAATAAATACCGGCTAATTCTTGGATCACTACTTCGGCTTCGGCCTGGGGTACGCGCCAGTTTGCCCGAAAATCCGGCACACTCAGCGACCCGGCCCGGCACATGGCATCATAGGCCAGGTAGGCCAGCGGCGACATCAGCATACGCTCCGGGTAGGCAATCAGGCCGATCATCTTATCGGCCCCCTCTTGCAGTTCGTGGACGGTAGGCGGCAGCTCGGCGTCGGAGGGTTCACCGGGCAGCGGGTCAACTTTTAGCTGGCCGGCGGCGGCGGCTTTGAGCAGCCCCGGCCAATCCACCTGTGTACCGCCCGCTTTTAAGCGGCGCAGAATCAGCCGGTACAAGCCCGCCGTACCCACCTGCTGGATGAGCGAAGCCATAATCCGGTCAAAGGAGGGCGTTTCGTACAGGTCGGTGTTAATCTCTTGCAAAAAGGTGCGATAAAGCTGAATGGGGGCCAGGTTGCGATTTTTGTGATAATAAACCAGGTAGGCTAGAAAATTGGCGCAGCCCTCGTCAAAGAAGCGGTAGTAATCGCCGGGCACATCATCGTTGCCCAGCCCCAGGTGATGCACATTTTCGTGCAAGGTAGCCATTTCGACCACGCCGGGCATCATATGGCGACGCAAAAAGTAAACTCCCTCCGGGTAGCCGGGGCGCGGCCCGCCGGGCACATTAGATGAGGCGAACCAGTTGGCGTCCTGGGCCGGCTCCGGGTATTGATCCACAATATAGGGCGGGCGCTGCCGCCAGGCCAGCTTGAGCCGGCCCGGATAATACTCCTTGACCACATCATAGTAAGCTTCAATTGTGCCCATCACGTCAAAAGCGGACAGGTTGGCGGTGGGCAAAAAGGCCAGGGCGCTCTCAACACCCTGGATCAAAAGCTGCAAAAAGGCTTTTTCTTGCCCTTGAGCCTGCTGCTCCCGCGCTTGAATCTGGGCCAGGCTTCCCGAAAGTCGCTGCACGGTGTCGGGGCCGTAAGCGGCATCGGTGAGTGGGAAGTACCGCTGAAAGATGGAGCGGGGATAAAGGGCGGTGGGTGTAGATAATAAGGCGTAGGTAAAGGCTGCTTTTTCCGAAATCATATCGTTATCCTTAAAGTTTCATATGCGGGTCGAGCGCGTCGCGCAGCGCGTCGCCGATAAAGTTAATGCACAGGAGCGTGATAAAAATCATCATGCCCGGAAAGGTGGCCATCCAGGGGGCCGACCAGATGACTTCCTGGGCGTTTTTTAACATATTGCCCCAACTGGGCGTGGGCGGCTGAATACCCAGCCCCAGATAACTCACCGCCGTCTCGGTGAGGATGGCATCGGCGACGGTGAGGGTAGCAGTAACAACCACCGGGGCGATGGCATTGGGGAGGATGTGTCCCCACATAATCCGGCCATTCCCCAGGCCCACGCAGCGGGCGGCCAGCACAAAATCCTGCTCTTTGAGCGATAGGAACAGGGCGCGCATAATCCGGGCGATGGTCATCCAGTTGAGCAGGCCGATGGACAGGGTGATGGTTTGCAGGGTAGAGCCTAAAAAGACGGCCAGGGCGATAATCAAGAAAATACCGGGAATGCTGACCATGGCGTCGGTAAAGCGCATGATGATGGAATCCACCACACCGCCAAAATAACCAGACACTGCCCCCAGTACGGAGCCAACCGTAACTGAAACGACCATCGCCAGGAGACCGATAGTGAGCGAGATTTGGCCGCCGTAGATAATCCGGGCCAGGATGTCGCGGCCCACCTGGTCGGCCCCCAGCCAATGCTCCCGGCTGGGTGGCTCGTTGATGATGAGTGGGTTGGGCCGAAAGGCGGCATCATAAGAGATAAAAAGCAGCGGGCCTAAGGCGATGACGGCCACAATCACCAGCAGCACGATCCCGGAGATGACGCCGGCTTTGTGGCGCAAAAAGCGTCGGCCGGCCAACTGCCACAGCCCCGGCGGATTTTTCTCCACCACCCTCGGTTTGTCTCGGCTCACCAACGCGATTTGACTCACGTGTTCAACCTTCCAGCCGGATGCGCGGGTCAACCAGGGCGTAAGAAATATCGGCAGCCAAGTTACACAAGACCACCAGCATCGAAATCAAAACCAGGAGTCCCATCAACACCGGGTAATCTACCCACACGGCATGCTCCCAATACATGCGGCCCATGCCCGGCCAGGCAAAAACCTGTTCCACAATCAACGCGCCGCCAAAAAGAAAGGGCAGGTCGAGCATGATCAAAGTAATCAGGGGGAGAATGGCATTTTTAAAGGCATGCCGCCAGATGACGGCCTGGCTGCTCAACCCTTTGGCGTGGGCGGTACGGATATAATCTTGATTGAGCACTTCCAGCAGGCTGGAGCGCAGATAGCGGCTGTAGCGAGCGATGCCATTCAGGGCCAGAACCGTAACCGGCAGAATCAGGTGCTTGCCTAACTCCAGCAGCGATGGCTCCCCGCGAATGGGATACATGCCCGCCGCCGGCAGATAGGGCCAACCCGCTTCTTTAAACTTAACGGCAAAGATGATGATCAGCATCAAGCCAAACCAAAAGCTGGGCATGGAGTAGCCAAAAAAGGAGATGCCCGTTACCACGTAATCGCCCAGGGAGTAGCGGTGGGTAGCCGAATACAAGCCGAGGAAAACGGAAATCAGGATGGTTACGATAAAGGCTGTGCCCATCAGGATCAGAGTGTTGGGCAGCCGCTCGATGATCATGGTCAGCACATCCCGATGGGTTAGAAACGATTGGCCCCAGTTGCCCGTAACAATGTTGCGCAGCCAGTAAAGGTACTGCACGTAGACCGGTTTATCAAAGCCGTAGGTCTTTTCCAAACGCTGTAAATCTTCGGCGGAAATACTGGGATTTGAAGCATACACCGCCATCGGGTCGCCGGAGGCATGCAGCAGAAAAAAGGTGATGACGGTGATGCCCAACAACACCGGGATAGAAATTAGCACGCGCCGGATGATATACCGTGCCATCAAAACCTCTTTTAGCCGCTAATGGTCTTTGACGAGCAAATTTGGTAAAGCCTTTGGAAGGCTGGAAGGCTGGATAAAGAGGTAATATCCAACCGTCCAATCCTCCAACCCTGCTGATCCCCAGGACGCCCGGCCCATTTGGGCGCAGAGCGGGGGCGAGGCACGCAAAGCGCAATCTTCCAGGTTCTTACTCTGCTACCGACCAATTTTCATAATTGTAATGGTGGCCGCCAAAAACTGTAGGCTTGACTCCTTGGAGCCGGTTGGAGATGGCGAAAACATTCAGGGTATCATAGGTATATAGCACCACATAAGTATCATAAATGAGTTTCTGAGCCTCTTTGATACAGGTAGTGCGCTTATCCGGGTCAAGCTCGGTGATAGCGCAACCCAAAGCTTTGTCAATAGCGGGATCGGACAGACCCCAGGCATTGGTGCCGGCCGGATTCTTTTCACAATCTTTAATAGAACTGGTCAGGAAAAAGTCAGACCACTCGGAGGTCAGGTCAATGCTGGGCGGAAAGTTGGTAAAGCCCATCATGTCAAAGTTGCTCTTGCCAAAGATACCGTTATCCGCGCAGCTACCGTAAAGCGTGGCCGCCGGGTAGTTATCAATGATCATCTCCGCGCCCACATCCTTTAGGTTTTGCTGAAAATAAACCTGCATGTTTTCCCGCACCTGGTCGCCCGCGGCCATGGAATGTTTGAAGCTCAGGCGAACCCCATCTTTCTCGCGGATGCCGTCAGCTCCCACCTTCCAGCCAGCTTCATCCAACATCTTTTTGGCCGCTTCGGGATCATAAGGCACGGGTTTGAGGGTCTCATTAAACAGGGAGGTATTATCCAACTCCGTCACTGCCACCTTACCAAACCCTTTGAGAATCTTATCTACCACGGTGGCCCGATCAAAGGCCATACTGAGCGCCTGGCGCACTTTAATATCGCCAAAAACAGGGTGAGGTTTGGTCAAATCTTTGGGGTCGCGCAGGTTAAAATAATAGCGCTCGATGGCGACGCCGGGTAAACTGACCACCTTGAGTCCTTCAATCTTCTCTAACTCCGGGATTTGAGTCTCCGGGAATTCATAGCCAAAGTCAACGTCGCCGGTGCGCAAGAGGGCAATCAAGGTATTGATGTCCGGCACAAATTTAAAGATGATGCTTTCTAGTTTGGGTGGGGTGGGGGCAGCAGGGTTAGCTACCAGGGTCAGATGATCGCCGGGAACCCACTCCTTGAACATAAAAGGCCCATTGCCCAACGGTTGGCGGGCAAACTCGCTGCTGCCGGGGTCCGACACCCCTTCCAACTTGTGTTTGGGCAGGATGGGAAAAATGAGGGTGTTGGGCACAAAGGGGGCATAAGGCTCCTTCATATGGATGACCGCCGTCAGCTTGTCGGGTGTGTCAATCGAGTCAATCTTATTCCAACCGGCCGTTGTTTGGGCCTTGGTATCTGGATTCATGATAAATTGCCAGGTGAACTTAAAATCCTCAGCCGTGACCGGTTGGCCGTCGTGCCATTTGTAAATATCTTTGAATTTTATAGTGATGGTTTTGCCATCCGCCGAGATACCACCATTCTTGAGGGTGGGTATTTCTTGCAGCATCTCAGGCGTCAATTGGTCATTTTCATCCAAGGCCAGGGGAGAATAGTACATGGCATCCACAATGGCATAGGTATGGGCCTCATAGAAAATTGGCACAATCAACCCTTTTGGCTCCTGCCATTCGCCCACCACCGCCGTCCCTTTAGCGCCGGATGAAGCGGCTGCTTCTTGAGTCGCCGCTGCCGCTTCGGTAGCGAGGGGTTGAGTGGCTGCTTCTTTGGCCGCCTCTGGGGTAGCGGGCGGCGCGGGAGCCTGCGTCGCCGGGGCCGAAGCACAGGCAGCGACGAAGATGCCGACCGCCAACAGAATCAAGAGCTTAAACAAAACCTTATTGATTAATCTTGTGACCATTTTTGCCTCCTCCTGTAACCTTAAATTAACCTAAAAATAGCGAGTTTCGACATTTTGTTTGAATCGTTCTTATTTTTCTGACCTCCTCGCTGCTCAATTCATTTTATTCACCACTACCTCGCCCTCCTTTAATACCAGCTTAACCTGGCGCAGGGCGGAGATGTTGTCCAGCGGATTTTGGGGCACGGCGATCAAATCGGCCAGCTTGCCGGTCTCCACCGTGCCCAGCTTGTCGGCCACGCCGCACATCTCGGCGGGGGTGCGGGTGGAAGCGATCAAGGCTTTGGCGGGCGACAACCCGGCCTTGACCACCCACTCGATCTCCGGGATGGCCGTTTCGGCGATGGGGTTGAGGTCGGCCCCGTTGACAATCTTGACCCCGGCCCGCAAGGCCGTTTGGAAGGAGCGGCGGTGCAGTTCCGCCCCGGCCAGGGCGCGCTGGATGGAATATTCCGGCCACTCCCAGCGCCGCATGTAGGCTTCATCCTGGGTCACGGACAGGGTGGGGCAATAATAGACGCCGTATTCGGCCATCAAATCGCAGGCTTCGTCGTTCAGCTCGTAGCCGTGCTCGATGCAGTCCAGCCCGGCCCGCACCCCCAAAATAGCCGCCTCGGAGCAGCCGGTGTGCGCCGTCACCTTGAGTCCTTTGTTATGGGCCACCTCACAGGCGGCTTTGATTTCATCATAGGAAAGCTGGATTTCATACATGCTCTCCCGGCTGCCGGCGATGCCGCCGGTGAGGAAGAGCTTGATCCAATCCACACCCATTTTGATGCAGGTGCGGGCCGCCTTGCGAACTTCATCCGGCCCGTCGGCCTCAATGAACTCCTTCAAATAGACCGCATCCGTTTTGCCGGTAGCGCCGTGCCCACCGGTCATACGAATGGCCGGGCCGGAGCAGAAAAGTCGCGGCCCTGCCAGGCGCTTGTCGTCATACCCCTTTTGCCACAAGCCCGTTGGCTGGCGGTTGGCGTACGTTTCCCGCAGGGCCACATCAATAAAGTTGGCTTCGGAGACCGCCCGCAAGGCCGTTACGCCGACCCGCAAGGCGGCGCCAGTATTGCGCACCGCCAGCAAGGTGCGCTCCGCCTCGGAGTGGAAATAGGAGTGGCCCTGCGGGTCGGGGAGCAGCAGGCTGGGGTGGCAGTGGACATCCCACAGCCCCGGCAGCAGATAAGCCCCGGCCAGGTCAATGACCGCTGCTTCGGGCGGGGGCGTCCCCTGAACCGGGTCAATCCGGGCAATTTTACCGGCCTCGATCAGCACATTAGCCGCGGTGGGCGTCAGGCCATCGCCGGCGCAGTCAATGACAAAAGCGTTGGTGAGATAAAGGCTCATGCTGTTCCCTCCTAAAAAATTGAGATTGGAGCGCAAAAGCTATAGCTTTTGCGCTCCG
>CAZDMM010000257.1:0-9093 GCA_964505845.1 uncultured Caldilineaceae bacterium | reverse complement strand
CACCACTTTAAAGACGCTGGGCCGGATGGGAGCCATCATCAGGCCGCCTTCGGCAAAACCGTAGCTCTTAATCACCCCACCTTCAAAACGGTCGTGGACCACACTTTCAATGACATCCAAAATGGGCTTGCCGACATTTTTGATGCGGCTGGTTAAAACGGCATTGGGGGCCAAATCGGCGTGATCGCCGCCGGTGCTGATGATCCATTTGCCAAAATTCCGGGCCGCTTCAATAGCGCCCAACCCGCCCCGGCCGGCCACCTGGTAAATCACATCGGCCCCCAGGGTATACTGGGTTTCGGCCAGCACCCGCCCCCTGAGCGGGTCATCAAATTCTCCGGCATAATCAGAAATAAAGCTGATGGAGGAGTCGACATTTTTAACCCCCTGGGCAAAACCTAACTCGATGCGCCGAACAACGGGGGTGATGCCGCCTCCAATGAAGCCCACCATGTGAGTTTGGGTAACCAGGGCAGCCAGGACGCCCACCACAAAATCACCCTCATACTCACGGTAGGTGGCCGACCAGACATTACGGCCCTCAGCGATGACATCTACCATGGCAAAGCGCTGCTGTGGATATTTGGCGGCTATCTGGCTGAGGGGAGCGGCGTTGCCGTAACCAATGGCGATGATCAGGTCATAGCCAGCTTTGACCCAGTCTTCTAAATGTTCGGCGTTTGTGTCTGGGTCGTCCCAGGAAGCGGTGCTGAATTCGATGCCATGCAGTTGTTGAGCTTCGTGTAGGCCGGCATAGGCGGAGTCATTAAACGACAGGTCGCCCAGCCCTCCCACACTGAGTTGCAGTCCGACTTTAAGTTTGTTGGGCATAGCTTAGTTCCTCATCTGCGCTGAAGGGATAGGTTCATTGGATGGTTGATAGAAGCTCAACCAAAGATTCCTGGAAATGACCTGGTTTAAGACGCGGCCGGGAAGGATAGAAGTATCAACGTGTAGCACATCTTTCCCCCATTATAGCATTTCTTAACAAGCTTGACAATAATTTGGGTGAGATGAGTCAGAGCATGTTCAACGTCCTACCTTCCCGGAAGCTACATGCTGTTTGAGGCCAAGAATTGGTCCAAAACCCCGCCAATTTTGAGACAAAGCTTATTTGGAGCTTCCGGGAAGGTTTGCCAAACAATCTTCGAGCCAAAGGCAGGATAATTACCGATTTTGAAGATCAAAACTCATTAGCCCTGAGGTGCGTGTGATATGGAGCTTTTGTTCAGAATATTGATTTTTGTGGCCGGCCTGAGCCTGGTCATCTATGTTTTGCTCTCGGCTATCCGCACCTTTGTGTTGCCTCGGGCCAGCCCCGAAATTTTATCGCGCTTCTTCTTTTTAGCCATGCGGCTGCTGTTTGATTTGCGGGCCAAAAGAGCCAGTAGCTATGAGGAGCGAGATCACCTGATGGCTCTTTACGCGCCCTTGACCCTGATCTTGTTATTACCTTTCTGGCTGAGTTTAATCCTGGGGAGTTATACGGCCATGTTTTGGGCTGTTGGGGTGCAGCCCTGGTCGGCTGCTTTTACGGCCAGCGGCTCGGCCCTGTTTACCCTGGGTTTTGTTTCGGCCAACAATATGCCGATGGCGCTCATTGACTTTACCGAGTCAACCATCGGCCTGATTATGACGGCCTTGTTGATTTCTTACCTGCCGACGATGTATGCCGCCTTTTCCCGGCGCGAGACGGCGGTGGCTTTGCTGGAAGTGCGGGCCGGTTCGCCGCCTACCGCCCTGGAGATGCTGCTGCGCTACCATCGGATTCATGGCCTGGAACGCCTGGCGGAACTGTGGGCGTCCTGGGAGATTTGGTTTGTGGAGTTGGAAGAGACCCATACCTCGCTGGCGGCGCTGGTATTTTTTCGCTCCCCGCAGTCCGACCGTTCCTGGGTTACGGCGGCCGGGGCCATTTTGGACGCTGCCGCTCTGGTAGATTCTACCCTGGCTTTGCCTCGCCAGCCTGAGCCGCAGCTTTGCCTGCGGGCTGGTTATCTAGCCCTGCGCCGCATCGCCGATTTTTTTGATATTCCCTACAACTCCAACCCTCAGCCCGGCGACCCCGTTAGCATCAGCCGGGAGGAGTATGAGGCGGTTTATGATCAATTGGCCCAGGCGGGCGTGCCGCTGAAGCCGGACCGCGCCCAGGCCTGGCGCGATTTTGCCGGCTGGCGGGTCAACTATGACACGGTTTTGCTGACCATGGCCAGCTTGACCATGGCCCCTTACGCTCCCTGGTCTTCCGACCGCTCGCTGCGCTTTCGCCAGAATCTTTTCAATCACCGGCGGCGGTGAGTGTTGGATATGGATATCCGGCAAACACCTGTCCAATCTGTTTTGGCCGGGATTAGGCGATTAGGGGATTTTTTTGTCTCCCAACATCTGCATTTGCCGCCAGGGGGCCTATGGCTGTGTACAGGCGCAAGCGTCCCCTAATCTCGGCTAAATTGGTTGGAAAAAACTTTTCTGGACATTTATATCTAAGTATAATTTGCTGATGTTGGTTCCACCCATAAAATGCCAGGGGATTAAGACAAAACTTGTGCCAGAGATCAAGAATTTGGTGAAAACAACAAGTTTTGAATGTTGGATTGAACCTTTTTGTGGCTCCTGCGTGGTGGCTTTAAATATTCAACCCAAAAATTGTACCAAGCTTGATCGCATAGGGTTAAGTTTATGGCATACCGGCCATCAGAAACCAACCAAGAAAAGTTAGACCGCCTGCGCGCCGAGGTAGAACAGGCCCAGAACAGCCTCATCGAAGCCGAGGCCCAGTTAGCCGACCGTCTGGCCGAGGTCAACGCCTTTGAGTTTGAATTTGAGGCCAGGGTAGGTTATCTCATTGACCAACTGGCGGCCCTGGAAGCGGACATCGAGCGGTACTTGGAGCGGCTGCACCTGGTGCGCCAAAAGCAGTTGGGCCAGGCTTACCTCTCGGTGGATGAGCAGTACCGCCGGGCCTGGCGCACCCCGCCCGCCGACGCCCCCAAACCGCCGCCCACACCGGTCAGCCCCCACAATGAAGCCGAAATCAAGCAGTTGTATCGCCGCCTGGCTCGCCGCTTTCACCCCGATCTGGCCGTGGATGAAGCCGACCGCGCCCAACGCACCGAAACCATGGCCGCCATCAACAACGCCTACGCCGCCCGCAGCCTGGCCGAACTGATGGCGCTGGCGCAAACTTTAAACGTGGGACGTTTGACGATCAACGTTTCACTCGAAGCGTTGGAGGCTGAATTAGACCGCTGCCAGCGCCGCCTGCGAGAAATTGAGCGGGAACTGCATCAAATTCCCCAGCGCCCCAGTGTGCGCTTGAGCCTTGAGGTGAAAATGGCCCGCCGCCGGGGCCGGGATGTGCTGGCCGAAATGGCCGCCGACCTGGAACGCAAAATCGCCCGCAAAACGGTGGAGCGAGACCTGCTCAAAGTGCAGTTTGACCAGTTGGGGCCGGATCAAGGTTTCATCCCCCTCAACCGGGAGTAGAAATAATGGCCCATCTACCTGACGACGAGCACAGCGAAAAGATTGACAAGCTGATGGCGCTGACCGTTGCCGGCGCTAAAGGCATTGTGCCGCCGGGCCAGGTGATGCTGCCCCTGGCCCAAATTGCCCAGGGGCAGTTAGCGCCCCCAGAAATCCGTGATTTGGCCCAGGTGCTGCTCCGCATTCTGCGGGGTGAGCGTGACCCGCTTGAACTGGCCGAGTCGCTCACCCCAGAATTGGCCGAAGTGGTGTGGGAGACTCTGGACCAGATTGAAGCGCCTCTGCCGGATGAGGAGTCGCTGGAGTTGGTCGGTCTCACTTTTGAAGAGTTGATCGAAAAAGTGGCCGAAGCCTGCTCCGGCGAAGTGCTGCTGTGGCAGCAGCTCTGGCAGCTCACCCACCAACTGGCAACTGATGAGGGTCTACCTCCCGAAATTCAAGCGTTGGGCCGCGTCCTCCGCAAAATCCTGGCTGGTGAGCGCCAAAAATTTATTTTAGACGAACTATCCCCGGCCCAGCGCTGGGCCGTTGAACATCTGCTCGATTGGCTCACCGGACGAGCCGCCGCCCCCGAGATGCCTCAAAGTTAAATTTTCCCTGTTGGGACTTTTTCCTCTGTTGTAATTACCTCAAATGCTGTTACAATTTTAAAAAGTTAGAAAGAATAAGAGTTTTCATAAGCGGGCGACGCCCCACCAATCGTGAAAATCTTTTACTGACCGAAGACCGGTGACTGGTGACCGGCTGTTTATCGTTCCGTCCCCGGTTCCCTGTCTCCGGTCTTTTTTATAAGGAAAATGTACCTATGAAATCTCGTTCATTTACCATCTCCCTCTTCCTCAGCCTCAGCCTCATCATCCTACTCCCCTTCAGCGTGCTGGCTGCCATGAATTTGCTAGCCAACAGCGGCCTCAATGACCCCTTTACCGATATCCCCGGCCGAGTTTGGAACGGCCAGGCAGAAAAGATAGCCAATGGCTGGCAGCCTTTTTATGTTGCCGCTAACACCTACAAAGGCGACAGCAATGCGCCCAAGCTGCACTGGATGAGTTCAAAACAGTTTGGAGACACTTTTAAGGGGTTAGATTATCACATCGAAGGCGACCGCGCCCAAAACCTGTGGTCGTCTTATGATTTTGAGGCCGGCATTTACCAGCAGGTAAGCGTGGCGGCCAACAAAGGCTACGGCTTTGACATGGCCATGGCCACCTACTGGCGCGGCCCCGGCTACCCCGATAGCAACGGCCTTATGGTCAAACAGGTTGGCATTGACCCCACCGGCGGCGCCGACCCTACCAGCCCCAACATCATTTGGAGCGACCCCGATGCCAACGACAAAGCCTGGGTTTACATGGATGTGGGCGCTAAGGCCCAGAATACAACCATCACCGTTTTTGCCAAAGTTAAGGCCCCGGAAAACGACTCATACAATCACACCGACCTCGACATGGTCTATTTTGAGGCTGCCCACCTGGCCGAAGCGCCGCTGATCACCTTAAATGTGGCGGCCAACGGCGTCACGGTCAACCTCAATTGGACCTCCAGCGGCGCGGGAGCAGGCTGGTCTATCAAAGGCTACGAGGCGCAGTACAAAGATTTGGCCGGCGGCAGTTGGGTAACGCTGCAAAACAAAACCGACGCCAGGCAAGTCAACTCATTTTCGGCCCAGGCCGGGCACAGCTACGCCGTGCGCGTCCGCGCCTGGCAAAAAACGCCGGAGTCGTACAATAGTGAGATTGATATGCCCGGCCCCTGGCAAGAAAAGAATATCACCGTGGGCGCTTTAGTTACCGGCCAGGTCTTGACCAATCAAGGTGTTGGGGTGGAGGGCGTCACAGTAGGGCCGGCAGACGGCAGCGCCTCAACCACCACCACTGCCGGCGGCAGTTTTAACCTGGGTTTAGCCAATTCCGGCACATATACCTTTACGGTCACTACCCAAAACGGCTGGACGGCCCCCCCCTCACCGCCTACCAGCGTGCTGCTCAATACCACCACCGCACTGACATTTACCCTGTACCCGCCCGACCAGGCCCTTCAAAACAACGATTTTGAAAACGGCTTCACCGGCTGGCAGGCCAGCGGTACACCGCCCACCAGCGTTACCGGCGAGCGGCACAGCGGCAATTACAGCCTGCGCCTGGCAGACAGCAGCGCCCTGGCGCAGTCAGCTACAATCGCTGACAGTTTTCAGCCGGTGCTCTCCTTCTGGTACAAAATGACAAACAGCGATGGAAATGACACTTTTACCGCCGAAATCCTGGGGGATACCGGCCTGACCGTAACCAACAGTTTTGCTACTTCCAGCAGTGGCGAGTGGCAGCATGTCTGGCTGCCCTTGAATTTGGACGAGGTTTACAGCGGCCCCATTGGGGCGCGCTTTAGCCTCAGCGGAGCCGGAGCTACGGTTTATCTCGATAGCGTCAGTCTGGGCGCTGCCTGGGGCGGGCCGAATAAAAACTATTTGCCGGTCGTTCTAAAGTAAAAAATTGGAAGGCTGGGAGATTGGTTATCTCCAACCTTCCAGTCTTCCACCCTTCCATTCCTCCACTCTTCCCCTGGCTTCTACTTGACGAATTATGAGCACTGTGCTAAAGTTGGCGCAGTAGGATGCAGCAAAACCCAGGTTTCAGCTACGTTTCAGAAACACTTGTCCTCAAACAGTGTGTTTTGGCTGGCCAAAAACGTGGGGTTGTCCTGCCCTATGAAACTTATAGGGAAGGAGGAAAGACCCAATGAGTGAGCGTATTACCGGAACCGTGAAGTGGTTCAACACGTCCAAAGGCTACGGCTTTATCACCCGTGAGGGTGGGCCGGATGTCTTTGTGCATTACTCCGCCATTCAATCGGAAGGCTTTCGCAACCTGGCCGAGGGTGACCGTGTTGAATTCACCGTCTCACAAGGTCCCAAAGGTCCACAGGCTAGCCAAGTGACCAAAATATAAACTTTCTAAAACGCCTCGTAAAAAACCTCGCTCCGTTGTGTATCGGGCGAGGTTTTTTAATGTAGCCTTGCTGATGCGCTATGATGATTTTCTTTGTGATCGCTTTATTTTCTTCCGGGATTATTTTTGTTCTGCTGATTGGACATCTCATTCAACTGCGGCAAATCAAAAAATATCCTCCCACCGCGCAATTTTCGGTGGCGGTGATTGTGCCCTGCAAAGGCAACAGCGACCCCAACTTTGGTGGAAACCTGCGTGGTATCATTCAGCAAGATTATGCCGGCCCGGTAAAGTTTGTTTTTTGTGTGGAGAGCCAGACCGACTCGGCTCTGCCGGTGCTGTGCCAACTGGCCCAGGAATTTACCCAGGTGGAAGTTTGTATCGCCGGCCTGGCCACCCGCTCGTCTCAAAAAAACCATAACATCTTGGGCGGTATGCAGCGGGCAGAGGAGGCCGATATTTTCCTGTTAGCCGATGCCGACATCGAGCCGCACCCCACCTGGCTGGCGGAGATGGTGGCCCCTTTTCAGGAACCCCAAGTGGGAGCTGTCACCGGTTGCTTCCGGCGTATCCCGGTTAGCGCGGAATTCCGCCTGGGGGCTTATCTGGCCGGCTTGTTTGGGGCCGGCATTGCGGCTGGCATGGCCGACAATCAATTGGGCGGATTGTGGGGCGGCAGCCTGGCTCTGCGCCGCAGCGTGGTGGAGCAGTTCAACCTACGGCAGCGTTTAGCCCATGAGATTGTGGATGATATTGCCCTGATGCATGCCTTCCACCAGCACAAGCTGCAGCGCCGCTTTGTGCCCAGTTGCGCTTTAAAAAGTTACTGTGATATGTCGGCGCAAGACAGCATCGAGTGGCTGGTGCGGCAGTTCCAATTTACCCAGATTTACTTTAAGGGCTTGTACCTCTTTTTTTACCTGTTTGGAGTGCCCTACGCGGTCTCAATCCTGGTCACGCCACCCCTTTTTTTATACGGCCTGCTGATGGCCGACCTGCTGGCGGTCGGCGCCAGCCTGACTTTTTGGCTGTCGGTGCTGATGGTGGGCTGGTTATTGCGGCTGGGCGTGCCGGTCAACCCGGCCAGCGTTTCCCCAGGCGACGCCGAATATCGCTGGCTGCCCTGGCTGCTGGTAACGCCCCTGGCTTTTCTGGGCGGCCTGCTGGCCCTGCTCAAAACCTTGCAGCGGGTTGACAACGGTATCTTGACGATGGTCTGGCGCAGCATCGAGTACCGCGCCGACGTAAAAACGGGGAAAGTGTTGGAGATAATTCGGGAAGGATGAGGAATGAAGGATGAGGAATGAAGGATGAAGGCGGAAGGATGAAATTTAGCTTCCGCCTTCATCCTTCATCCTTCCGTCAATATCCCATCAACCCACAGCAGCGGGTGCATACCGGCAAGAGGCCCTCATTGCTGACGGAGCTGCGGAATTTGCGGGCCACCTCACCGTTCCAAATATCCTTAACGGTATCTTTTTTGATATTGCCGATAATGTAATCGTGGTAATCGCGGCACAGGCTCACATCGCCGTTGCTGTCCACCTCCATCGTCATGTAGATGCTAACGCATTGGTTGTAGCCAAAGGTGGCGCTGTGATTTTGGTAATACTCTTTAACCTGCTCCCGGCTTTTGAGGCGAGGATACATCAGCGGTGGGCAGCGCCGGATTTCGCTGGACATGCGGCGCATCTCATCAAACTTGTCAAAGATAATGCCGTGATCAAAGTTTTTCCAGGTTCCCACCCAGCCCCAATGGGTGTGCGGCTCAAAGCCAAAGCGGCGATTAAAATCCTGGGCATGGCTCTGGGCCGACTCCTCATCAATCCACCAGGAGAGGTAGAAAATGTGGGCATCGGCGTACTGGCTGGTGAACCGGTAGATGTCGGTCAGGTAATCAATGTTGTAGCGGGCGATGACCGAAATAGGCACCACATAGGGGAAAACCGATTTGCGCCGCTTTTTCTCGGCGCTGATGGTTTCCAGGGCGGCTTTGACCGCTTTGAAGTTATCGGTGCGGGCCGACAGGCCAGGCCGCTGCTCGTTATGAATTTCGGCGTTGGGGCCGTCAATACTCAGCCACAGGATTTTGCAGTGGTTGATGATCTCGTCGGCGTGCTCGGCTACCCCGGTGCCGTTAGTGACCATCGTGATCGGCATTTTGCGCTCGCTGATGTAATTGTACAGCTCAAACAGGTCGGGATACATCATCGGCTCCCCACCCCAAATATACCACAGCGGCGACCAGCCGGCCTCGACGATCTGATCCACAAAGTTTTTGTAGATTTCTACCGGCACTTCGCGCTGCTTCAACTCTTTGAGCGATTGGCCCAGCAGGTAGCCGTTATCGCCCCACTGGCCGCAGGTGTGGCAGCGCAGATTGCACATATCGGTGATGCGCAGGCTCACCTGGCGCAGCTTGTCGGGCTGACCGTCTTTGCCCCGGTCGGGCCGGCGCAGGTTAAAGGTTTCTTTGGCCAGTTGCAGCCCGGCTCCTGAAGTAAAGGTGGGCCAGTCGGACCACATCAGTTTGACCAATTCCTTAAATATAAAATCCCCCGGTATGCGACTGCGGACTTGTAGCATAACTTCTTCCTTTCTCTTACCAACTAGTATTGAGGTGACTGGCGCTTATCTTCTCTGGCAAGATGGCTGAGGACAG
>CAZDMM010000256.1:0-9105 GCA_964505845.1 uncultured Caldilineaceae bacterium | reverse complement strand
AACGCCGATACCTTTGTCAACATCACCGAGACGATTGACCTCAAGACAGCGGCCCTCAAAAAACATGTCAGCCAGATGAAGGATTGGGACCCGGAACCGATGATCAAAGAATGGGCCGCCGCCGCCGCCAAAGGCAAAGAGATGCTCTACGCCGAAGGTTTCCGGGTGGTCACGCTGGTCAGCGATGAGGATTTTGCCAAAATGCAACCACAGTAAAGATAGCCGTCAGTAGCCAGAGGTCAGAAATTCTGTGTACTGATTACTGGCGACCGGTAACTGTTTACTGTTTTCAAGAGAGCCATCATGAGCCGGAGGCACACCACCCAGTAGCAAAGGCATCCCCATGCCTCTGCGGGCGGCATAGGAATGCCGCCCTACGGTGAATAGAGCTATTTTCCAGGGAGGTCGGCTATGTCGGTGACCTATTCAAATTATCTAAAATTAGACCAGATTCTAAGCGCCCAACAGCCGCTTTCGGAGGGGCCGGAGCATGATGAACTGCTTTTCATCATCATCCACCAGGTCTACGAAGTGTGGTTTAAAGAGGTGCTGCATGAGCTGGACTATTTGCAGGAGCGCCTGAGGCAGAACGACACTGCACGGGCCGAACACACCCTGCGCCGTATTTTGACCATCCTCAAAACGATGGCGGCCCAGATAGACATTTTGGAAACCATGACGCCGCTGGAATTTTTATCGTTTCGGGGCCGGCTGGAGTCGGCCAGCGGCTTTCAATCCTACCAGTTTCGGGAGCTGGAGTTTGTGTTGGGCCATAAACGCCGCTCCATCTTGGCCCACTATGCGGAGGACACCCACGCTTGCCAGAGGTTGGAAACCCGCTACCGGCAGCCGACACTGTGGGACGCTTTTTTGCATTACCTGGCGGCCAATGGCTGCGCCGTGCCGGCCAAATTACTGGCTCGCGATGTCACCCAGGCCATTGAACCGTCGCCGGAAATCCAGCAAGTTTTGATTGAGGTGTACCGCCATAAGCCCGGCCTCCTGCGGGTATGCGAGCGCCTGGTTGACTTTGATGAAGGCATCCAGGAGTGGCGTTACCGGCACATCAAAATGGTCGAGCGCACCATTGGAACCAAACAGGGAACGGGCGGCTCCGCCGGGGTAAAGTATCTGCAAAGCACGCTCTTCAAACCGCTCTTCCCCGATTTGTGGGCTATTCGTACCGAGTTGTAAAAATGGAAGAATGGAAGGCTGGAAGATTGTCATCGTCACTCATTGACCCAACCTTACACGATGCCTCGGAACCCGCCTGGTCGCCCATCCCGGCCGCCATTTTGATTATGGGCAAACGCCAGGGCACCAAAAAGGAGAACAAACAACTGTGGGGACGAGTGGCTATGGCTGCTTTGCTGTGGTACAGCGCCCCCGTCCCACGGCCTTATGTCGTTTTTGTGGCCTCCGATGTGCATGGCCCCCAATTAACTCCAGATGCCCAGGTGGTCAAGCGCATGTTGGTTGAGCAGTTCCGCCTGCCCGCCGATTTTGTGATTACCCGGCAGCGCACCAACTGCACTCTGCTCGAAGTCCGCTCCATGAAAGCCATCAAGCGGGCCTACCATATTTCGCACGTTTTTGCTCTGACCCACCTGTACCACGCCGCGCGGGCTCAACGGTACCTTAACGAAGTGCTGCATGGGGATGCCTCGGTCATTCCCGTCCACCCGGAAATCCTGGCCGAAATCAATGTTCCGGTAGAGGTGGCCGACCTTTACCCGGAACTGCACCGCTTGATCACCGCCTCGCAGCCGGGGCGCTGGGACAATCTGCGGGAATATGGCGTGGAATGGCTGCTCAACCTGGCCCACACCCTTGACCGGCGCGGTCACTTTGAACGGCGTCTGGCCCGGCTGCTGCGGCCCGATTCTTATCCTTAACCTATGTACGCAAAAATCGTGCAGATCAACCAAGAAAAATATATCGAATGTTTGGCCGGCCTCACCATCGCCGCTGAGAATGATATTTTGGATCTCATTGTCTTTTGCGGCCAAAACGATGCTCACCGGATATTGTTTCACCAGGAGAATCTATCCCCTGAATTTTTCGATTTAAAAACGCGGCTGGCCGGTCTCCTCTTCCAGAAGTTAGCAAATTATCATCTCAAAGCGGCCGTCCTTGTCTCCTTTGAAAAAATTCAAAATCCCCGCTTCAAGGAATTGATCTACGAGTGCAACCGGGGCCAGCAAATTCGTTTTTATGAGGACAAGCCGGCGGCGGAAGCCTGGTTGTTGAGAGCATAATTCAGTTGGTACGCCACCAAGGATCAAAATAATACCGGAAATCGGGAGATTAGAGATTAATCAGTCTTCAATCTCCAATCTCTAATTACCAATCTCTATTTTCAAGGAGGAGAATAGTGTCTACCGAACCAAAAGCGGTCATTGAGCGATTTTTTGAGGAGGCCATCAACCAACGGAATTTAGAAGTACTGGATGAGATTCTGGCCCCTAACTTTCGGGGCGACCTACTGGAGGGCGAGGAACACGCCAGCAGCCGGGAGGATTTAAAGCAGGGCCTGGCCCGCGTTTTCATCGCTTTCCCCGATTATCACCAAACCATCCACGATTGGATTGTGGACGGCGAAAAAGTGGTAGCCCGCTGGACTACACGCGGCACCCATCGTGGCCCCTACAACGGCGTCCCGCCTACCGGCAAAGTGATCCGTGAGCACGGCATTGACATTTTCCGGGTAGTCAATGGACAGGTGGTTGAGCATTGGGTAGAGCTTGACCTGCTCGGCATCTACCAGCAAATGGATGCGGTCGTCATAAAAAGATAATGGCAATTAGCAATTGGTAATTAAGCAACTACTAATTACCAATTACCAACCGCCCTCTTACGAAAGGATTTCAGCATGACCTCACTTAAGCACGTCCTGGCGCGGTATCCCCAGGCTCTGGAAACTGTGAACCAGATCATCACCCCGGAAAGCTTTTTTGCTACCTTCCGGCAGCTTTCCGATAACTATTCTCCCACCCTGACCGTCTCACGGGTGCAGGGGCCATTGGTGGAGCAGCTTATTCAAAACGGCGCAGGCAACCCTGCCCGCTTGCAGGTAGAGCGCAGCTTGCGCCGCTCCGGCAGCATCGGGGTAAAGGTGGGCGGTGAGAAGCCGGCGCTGTGGCTGTCGGCCCACGCCGATATTTGCAGCTATCTGACCGGCCCCTGGGATGGCCGCGGCTATCCCCTGACCGCCTTCTGCTCCCACCACAACAAAGCCGGGCGGCGCGCCGCCGTAGCCCTGGCCGCGCCGGCCGGCCCCGGCCCACTGGAGCGACTGGCCGAGGGGGAACTGGTCACCCTGGCCAGCGGCGAAATCCGCTTTGAGTGCGAGCAGGCCGACCTGCCGCTTCAGACGCGGGTGGTTCATCACCTGCCGGCCCGCTGGGACCGCACCAGCGACCGGGTGACCGGCTTCCTGGACAATGAAGCCGGCTCCACCGCCATGCTGCTGGCCGCCCAGGTGCTCTCGCACTTTGAGGCCAACGCTCTCATTTTGATTAATGATGAAGAAGAAGGGCCGGTGGATAAAGGCAACCAGGGCTTTTCTCGCGCTGCCAACCGCCTGCTCCACCGCACCCCGTTGGAGGAACTGCCCGATTACGTGGTAGTGACCGACGGTCACAAGATGGAAGAGCCATTTGACCGCCCGGAAGTTTTGTTTGGCAAAGGCGCCACCTTTGCCGGCTATTCCAGCCAGACGCGCGGCGGGGTCACTCCCCCCCAAATTCTGAGCTTTATGCGGCAGTTTGCCGCCGAACTGCGGGAGCACGGCGTCAGCCTGCTGGAGCACGCCGGATACGCCGGCCGCAGCGACGACATCTCGGCCATGCAGTTTACCCAAAATGTCAGCATCATCGGCTACCCCTCGGCCCATCTCCACTTTGACCAGGAACCCCTGGCCTACCTGAGCGACCTGGTCAACCTGACCAAAACCCTGGCCCTGCTGGGGTTGGTGGCCCAAGACCCGGCCTGGCGCGAGCGGTATTTGTAGAAGACATTGTAAGGGAGTGCCGGGCGTAGGAACCTGGCCAGCTATTTTTTGGATAGGCGCTAAGGCCGCTCCAGGCCGTGGGCTTCTAGCAGGGCGACATCTTCCAGCAGCATTTCGGTGGGGCCATCGGCCACCACCCGCCCCTCATCCATGATAATCGTGCGGGGGAACAACTCGCGCACCATCAGCATATCGTGAGTGGAGACCAACATGGTCAGCGGCAGCGCGCGCAGCAGGGTGATGAGGCTGCGCCGGGCGCGCGGGTCCAGCCCGGCCGAAGGTTCATCCAATACCAAAATCTCCGGCTCCATCGAAAGCACCGTGGCAATGGCAATGCGCTTCTTTTCACCCACGCTCAGATGGTGTGACAGCCGCTCGGCGTAGTGGCTCATGCCGACCTGCTCCAGGGCGCGGCTAACCCGGCTGCGCACCTGGGCTTCGGGCAGGCCCATGTGCAGCGGGCCAAAGGCCACATCCTCAAAAACGGTCGGCGAGAAAAGCTGGTCATCAGGATTTTGAAACACCAGCCCCACCCTGGCCCGGATCAGGGGCAAATTGGCTTTGGTCAAGGGCAGACCGGTCACCTGCACCGGGCTGGGCGCGCCCAAAATGCCGTTCAGGTGCAGCATCAGGGTGCTTTTGCCGGCGCCGTTCGGCCCCACCAGCGCCGCCTTCTCGCCCCGCCTGATCTGGAGTGAGACGCCTCTGAGGGCCTGGTGTCCATCCGGGTAATGAAAGGATAAATTATCCACGGCCAGGGTGATCTCGCCGGCCGGCCGGCCGTTGCGAGAGGGCGCTGTTTCAAGATGGGGGAGAGGGTGAATGACAGACATAATCATTCCTTCCTTAAATTCGGGCGACCAGTTGCAGCAGCAGCAGCAGCAGCAGCGCCACAGCGCCCGCTGCCCAATCCAGGGGCCGCATGGTATGAGGGTTAAGAGTTAAAAAGTGGCCGTCGTAGCCGCGAGCCAGCATAGCGTTGTACACCCGGTCGCTGCGCTCATAGCTGCGCACAAAAAGCTGGCCGGCCATGTTCCCGGCCACCCGCGCCCGCCAGGGGATCGAGCCGCCGCTTTTGTAGCCAGGCATGCAGGCGCTGCGCGACTCGCGGGCGCGCAGCAGCCGCAGCACCTCATCCGCCAGCACAAACAGATAGCGATACATAAAAGAGACAACGGCCACCAGCAAAGCCGGGAGGCGCAGGTGACGCAGGGCATGCATCATATCCGGGAATTGGGTGGCCGCCACCAGGATGATAGCCATTTGCACCGACAGCCAACTGCGGATAACAATGCTGGCAAAACGGATAAGGCCGGCGTCGGTGGCGGTTAACTGCCACGAACCAAGCAGCAAGCTCAACACAGGTTGGCCGGGCAGGGTAAAAATTACGGTGATGGCCGCCAGGGCAAAGGGCAAAGCCACAAAAGAGCGTTTGAAGCTGTAGGCCAAGCCCATTTGGGCCAGCAGGTTGACCAGCAGCAGCGCACCCCAGGCCAGCCCAAAGGCCAGCCAGGCCCCGTCGGGCAGCAGCACATTAGAGATGATAAAGAGCACCGTTACCACCACTTTGACGCGTGGGTCCAGGCGGTGGATCAGGCTCTCGCGGGCTTCGTAGCGGTCAAAGGTATTGGCGTGCATCAATGGGAGGCTGCTTGCCGGGTTTTAGCCGCCTGGTTTTGACGGCGCAGCAGCCGCCCGACTCCAAAGGCAATCGCTGCCACCACCGCAGCGCCGATCAAACCGGCCACAATGGTGGAAAGGGCTGTCTCACCCAAAAAAGGAATGGTGTAGTCGGGCAGGATGGTGAAGGGAGCGTTTTGCCCCAGGGCCAAAAAGCCCACGTCTTCAGCCACTCGCTCCAGGCCATCCGGGTTAGCCGAAGCCAGGGGAGAAAACAGCACAACCGCCAGGGCCAGCATCAACCCGGCTACGGCCCAGCCCTGTCCTCCGCGCGCCTTAACCTCGCTGGCCTGCAGCAGTTCGGGCCGGGTTTGGGTGATAAACGTCAAAGCGGCTACGGTAATCAACGCTTCGCCAATGCCGATGAAGGCGTGAATCCCCAGCATGGCTGGCACCACCACCCCAAAAGGCGAGGTACCGCTAAAGCCAAGTTGGAGGGCTGTCACCAACGCCCCGGCCATCACCGAGAGCCAGGCCGCCGCTCCGGCCACCGCCAAACGCATTCCGCGGCGCTGGCCGGCCACGTTGCGATACAGGCCATAGCCAATCAAAGCAGTCAGCAGCCCCATATTAAAAATATTGGCGCCCATCACCACCAAGCCGCCATCTTGAAAAAGCAAACCTTGCAAACCGATGACGCTGGCCATCACCAGCATGCCCGCCCACGGCCCCAGGGTAATGGCTGCCAACGCCCCCCCCAGCATGTGGCCGGAAGTGCCGCCCGCTACCGGAAAATTGAGCATTTGAGCCGCAAAAATAAAGGCGGCCATGATGCCCATCAGCGGAATTTGGCGCTCACCCAACTGGCCCTGGGTTTTGCGTACCGCCAATACAATCAAACCAATGGTCAAAAGCCAAAAAATAATAGAAATTGACAGGCTTAAAAAGCCGTCCGGGATATGCATAGCCGGGTCGGTCGTCATCATTTGCCAATAATCAGGAAAAATTGGAGACAACAATAGCATTTTCAGTTACTCCTTTTTACTAAGTTTGATTATTGCAATTATTCGCAAATATATTTTAGGGTGGGGGAGGTTGTTTGTCAAATAAAAAATAAATTTGCTTCAGAATTTTTACAGCCAGGGGTTCATGGCGCGTTCCCGGCCAATGGTCGTCACCGGGCCGTGCCCGGAGCAGACTACGGTTTCATCGGGCAAAGTCATCAGCTTATCATTGATGCTGGCCATGAGGGTTTCATAATCGCCGCCGGGCAGGTCGGTGCGGCCAATGCCGCTGGCAAAGAGCACATCGCCATCAAAAACTACGCCCACTTTGGCTTCATAAAAGGTGACATGTCCCAGGGTGTGGCCGGGGGTAAAGAGCACTTGCAAGGCATGAGTCCCAAAACTAAGGATGTCGCCTTCGGCCAGGTTGAGGTTAGGCTCCGGGCTGGGCAGAGCTTCCAGGCCAAATAAAGCCGCACCGCCATTTTGATGCAGCAAAGGCAGATCGAGCGGATGCAGGGCCAGGGGCGCTCCGGTAGCCTGAACCAGGGGGCCATTAGCTAAAATATGATCAAAATGGGCATGGGTATTGAGGATATATTTAATGGTTAAGCCTTCAGCCCTAATTTCGGCCAAAATCTTTTCGGCTTCGTCGCCGGGGTCAATCACCACACCCTCTTTAGTTTCTTCACAGCCAACCAGGTAACAGTTGGCTTGTACCGGGCCAACGGGCAGTTGTTTGATGAGCAAGATCGTTTCTCCTTAGCCTCGATGATATGCGCCCCACTTTTGCAGCGCCTGCTCGCTCAAAGGTAGGGCAGGCCAAATTGCCTATTGTCTTAAGGAATAATTTTGTGTTAGCATGGGTTTACTTTAACTTCATATTGATTTTTAACAACGGAGGAGTGCTCAGGTGTGAGTCGACAGAGGCGATACTTCTGGAGGCTCACTTTGACGCTCCTTTTTTGTTGTCGTCACTACAATTTTGCAAAGCGAGTAACCCGTTATAACCCTGAAATGAGGGGAAAATATGAAACATCGTACCAGCACCCGATTTGAGTATATTCTTTTTGACCTGGATGAAACCCTTTACCCTCGCCAAGCCAAGTTAATGGAGGCCATTGGGCAGCGCATCCAGCTTTTTATGGTTCAAAAAGCAGGTATACCGGCCGATGACGCCGCCAGCAAACGACGTTACTATTACCAGCGGTATGGTACTGCGCTAAGGGGCCTTATGGAAGAGCGCCGCATCAGCCCGGAGGAGTACCTGCACTTTGTGCATGATTTAAATCCGCGTGATTTTTTGGGGGCCAGCCCGCCTCTCAACAAAATGTTAGCAGAAATTCCCCTGCGCAAGGTTATTTTTACTAATGCCGATGCTGCTCACGCTGAACGAGTGCTGGATACTTTGCAGGTACGGGCCCATTTTGAGCGCATCATTGATATTCAGGCCATCAATTATAAGAATAAGCCGGATCCCTGGGCTTATCGCCGGGCGCTAGAGCTGTTGGATACCTCTGGGGCGTATTGCATTATGGTGGATGATACAGCCCGGAACTTGATCCCGGCCAAAGATTTGGGTATGACAACCATTTTGGTGGATGGCGACAGCAAAACTGCCGCTATTGATTATGCCGTGCCCACCATCTTTCACGTAGAACGAGTCTTATATGAGTTATTGCCTATGGAAAGGTCTCATTGATTTAACTGCAATGGTTAAAAATGAGCTAAAACCAGTCCAAAGAAATGGCAAATGTTTATCAATTCAAACTAAATTTTGAAGTACGCGACTACGAGTGTGATTTTCAAGGTATTGTTAATAATGCAGTGTACCAACATTACCTGGAACATGCACGCCACGTTTTTTTAAAACAACATGGGCTTGATTTTGTCGCGTTGTCTACCCATGGGATAGATTTGGTAGTCACCCGGGTAGAGATTGATTATCTTTACCCGCTGCGCCCCGCCGACCAGTTCTACATCGGCTTGAACTTTGAGCGGGTGTCTCGCTTGCGGTTTGGATTTTGGCAAGACATTTTTCGTTTGCCCGATGAAAAGCCGATTCTCAAAGCCAAAGTTGTGGGCGTCTCGCTCAATAAAGCCGGCCGGCCCTTTTTGCCTAAAGAGTTAGAAACATTATTTGAAAACCTGCTGACCTCTATGGCGGCGACTCAAGCGTAAGAGGCAATTGTAAAGCAATCTCGGTTCGGTCGTAATGGTCTAAAATAACAAAAAAGCGGTTTCGTCTAATCCGGCGAAACCGCTTTTTAGTTATGCATGCAGGTCAAACGGGCAAAGGTGCGGTAGCCGGCGGCGGCACCTTCCGGGGCGGGGAATCCTTGGAAGGGGTGGTGCTTTGTTGGGGTGTGGTATTTTCGTTTAAAGGATTATCCCGTTCTCCACCCAACAGGGCCGCAAATTCATCAGCTTCTAGCGTCTCTTTTTCTATTAAGTGGGTGGCAATTAAAT
>CAZDMM010000255.1:0-9107 GCA_964505845.1 uncultured Caldilineaceae bacterium | reverse complement strand
CCAGATCAACCAGGCTTAAGCGCAGTTTGAGGCCGCCGGCCTGCAAACGGCTGGCTTCCAGCAAATTATTGATCAGGCGGTCCAGCCGGTCGGCTTCTTCTTCAATCACCGCCAGCCCTTCGGCCAGGGTCGCCTTATCCCAGTTGGCATCTTCGCGGGCCAGCGTGTCGGCATACCCTTTGATGATACTGACCGGTGTTTTTAGCTCATGCGAAATCACCGACAGCAGCGTTTGTTTTAGCTCATCCGCCTCACGTAGCCGGGTCATATCCCGCACATTGGTGATGATCTGGGTCACTTTGCCCTCGGTGTTGAATTGGGGGGAGTAATTGTTGGCCAAAATGATGCCCAGGCCGTCGGCCCGTTGGTGGCCCCCTTCGGCGTACAGGCGGCCATCGGCGGGGGGGTTGAGCAGCGGGCAGGCGGTATGGCACAGGCTGACCCCCTGCTTGGTGCGCAAATTCAACACATCATAACAGGGGCGGCCAATCGCCTCTTCCGCCGAAATGCCGGTCATATTGGCCAGGGCCTTATTCCAGGTTTGGATGATGCGATAGGGGTTGATAATCATCACCCCATCGCCGCTGTTTTGGATAATGGCGTTGAGCCGTTCTCGCTCGGCGCTCACCTCCTGGTACAGGCGCGCATTTTGCACCGCAATGGCGGCCTGGTCGGCAAAAGCGCCCAACACCTGGCGGTCGTTGTTGCTAAAAGCAGCCCCGCGCGCCCGGAAGATAAAAATATAGCCGATAATTTCCTCGCCGATTGCCAGCGGCAAAGCCACCACCTGTCGCAGCAGCACGCCGGCCGCCCGCGAGGCCAGGGCCAGCCGCAGCGACAAATCCGGGATAGCCCCCCGCTCCTCCTCCGACTCCAGGTCGCGCCACAGCGGCTCAAACAGCGGCACCGCCTCCAGCGGCAAACCGATGCTGGCCACCGGGCTAAGCAAACCACCCTCGCGCCGCAGGGTAATCAAACCGGCCTGCCCGGCCAGTATTTCGGTGGTGCTTTGCAAGATAAGCTCCAGCAGGGCCGATAAATCAAGCCGGGCGCTCATAGCCCGGCTGATTTCTAGCAAATATTCCCGTTGGCGCAGCCGAAAATCCGGTAACATAAAAAAGAGCCGGGGAAGCGCAGAGACGATGACCCGATGAAGTCGCCCGACTTCACCTCAACGCCTTGCTACTCCTCGCCTCACCTTTCTTTTAGCTTCTCAGCCGCCTCGCATGGTGCTGATGATGTAAAACACCAGGCCGCCGCCCAGGGCCATCACCACCACCGAAAGAGCCAGGCCCACCGCCACCAGAATAAAGGTAGGCGTGCCGCCTTCGTCAGCGGGGGTGGTATCCATTTCCAGGCGCTCGCTGATGAGGGTGACGTCATCCTCCACCGCCTCCTCGCCCTCATACTCTTCGGTTTTGGGCGGCGGATGCCCCAGGGCCGCAATCAGGGGGTTGGCCTGCGGCTCCAAATTGCGCAGCCCCTCCCGCGCCGCCCGGTTTTGCTTGTTAATTTTTAGCACATTCTCATAACAGATACGTTTATCTTCAACGTCTGTTAAGACTTCAGCCAGGCCCAACCAGGCTTCTTCTGAGCGAGGGTTTTCCTGCAAAATGGCCTCAAAAATAAGCCGGGCTTGCTGTAGATTCCCTCGATTGACCGCATCTCTACCGTCTTGGAGCGTTGGCATAAGTGTTTACCCTCATCATTTACATAATCTAGCCCATTTTAGCATGCCTGGATTATTTTGTACAGCAGACCTGACAGGTTTTGAAAACCTGTCAGGTCTCCCTTTTCCTAAAACTGGGATGCACCCAAGGTTAATTTTTATAATTATACCACAATCGTAAAGGCTTTTAAATCCAAATGATGGGTTCAAATCTGTTTCCTATTTTAGCCGCAGGTGGCAACGAGCGAGGGTTGCCATCTGCGGCAGGGCTGACGCGAGGCCACCCCTACGTTTGCACCCCACCCAGTTCAGAGTAAAATTTCACAAGCTTATTATGACTCCCCAAAATCGTGTCGTCATCCTTACCGGGGCCAGCCAGGGCATTGGCCGGGTTACGGCCTTTACTTTAGCCCAGGCCGGCTGCCGTTTGGCCCTGGCCGCGCGCAGCATTGAGCCGCTGCAGACCCTGGCCGCCGAGCTGCGCCGGGCCGGCCACACCGCCCTGGCCCTGCCCACCGATATGGGCGACATGGCTCAGGCAGCCGCCCTGGCTCATCAAACGATGGCGGCCTTTGGCGCCATTGATGTGGTCATCAACAATGCCGCCGTAGGCGTGCGGGAGCAGGTGCTAAATTTGCGACCAGAAGAGGCCCGCCGGGTGATGGACGTGAACTACTTTGGGCCGCTGGCGCTGATTCAGGCCGCCCTGCCCTATCTTAAAGCCAATGCCGGGGGCGGGCTGATCATCAATGTCTCGTCCATTGTCGGCCGGCGGGCTATGCCCGGCATTGCCGGCTACTGCGCCAGCAAAGCCGCCCTGGAAAAAATGTCAGAAAGCCTGCGGCTGGAGCTAAAACGGGATAATATCCGGGTCAGCATGGTTTACCCCGGCGTTACCGCTACCCGCTTCAACGCTAATTCGCTGGGTGGAGATATGGCCGGGCGAGGCCGGCTGAAGGGCGTCCCGCCGGCGCGAGTCGCCCAGGCTATCCTCAACACCATCCGCCATGAGCCGCGCGATGTGTACATCACCCTGTTTGACCGGGCCTTTGTTACCGCCAGCGCCGTGTGGCCGGGCCTGATGGATTGGCTCCTGAGCCGGTATTTGGAAAAATAGTGCCGGGTATCAAGTGTCAGGAGCCGGGTATCAAGTGTCAGGGGTCAAGTATTACATGACACTTGGCACTTCCCCACTTGGCGCTAACTTATCATTGAGGTTTATGAATGACAGTCTTTGAATACGCCGTAATAAACGGCGAGCTTTTGCCCCTGGAGCGGGCGCAAATTTCACCGTTCCACAAAGCCTACTTTTCCAGTTTTGGCATCTATGAAACGGTCAAAGTTGACCGGGGCCGGCCCTTTTACCTGGAAAATCACCTGCACCGGCTGCACCACTCCGCCGGAGTCATTGACCTGCGCTTACCCGCCGACATACCCACCCTGGCCGCTTGGTTTGAGAAACTGCGCCAGATTGAGCCGCAAGCCACCTGGACATTAAAGATCATTGCCCTCGGTGCGCTCGACCGGCGCGAGACGCCCCTCATCGCCATGCAGGCTGAACCGCTGGTAATCTATCCGGCCAACCTTTACCAAACCGGCGCATCCGCTATTTTATATGAAGGCCAGCGCCACTTGCCCACCTGCAAAAGCCTCAATACCCTGGTCAATTACCTGGCCCGGCGCGCCGCTGCTCAGGCCGGGGCCATCGAGGGTTTGCTGCATTACGGCGGCTGCCTTACCGAAGGCTCGCGCAGCAACCTGTTTATGGTGCAAAAAGGGCAGCTTATTACCCCACCTCAAAACCAGGTGCTTTCTGGCATTACCCGCGACCTAGTCATCCAGGTGATGCGCGACACGCCTCATCCGGTTGCCGAAGCGCCGGTTTCGGTAGACCTCTCCCTATACGAAGAAGTATTCATCAGCAGCACCAGCATGCACGTCATGCCTTTGACCCGGATCAACGGCCAGCTCGTTGGTGGTGGCCAGGTTGGGCCTGTGACCCGGTTAGCAATGGCGCGGTTTAATGAGTATTACCGGGAGGTAATTGGTGATTAGTAATTGGAGATAGGAGATTAGAGATTTGTTAATCTCCAATCTCTAATCTCCTATCTTTCAGCTTATGCAAATCCCCGGACATCTCGCCGTAGCCCTGGCCCAGGCCAGCCTGCCCCCCTTTCGACGCGGCTCTAAAAGGCGGCCGTTAGTTTTGTTATTAGCCAGCCTCTTCCCGGACGTGGTGGACAAAAGCATCGGCTATCTTTTCCGCCTCATGCCCAACGGCCGGCATTATGCCCACAACCTCTTCAGCCTGGGCGGCTCCACCCTGCTGCTGACGCTGCTGGCCGGCCGCTCCACCGGCGCAGCCTGGTTCTGGGGCTACCTGGGCCACCTGCTGGTGGATATGCCGGGGATGATCCCCTGGTTCTTCCCCTGGAAGCAGTACCCCTTCAAAAAAGGTCGCCTTAAATTTGAGCCTATCCAGATAGGCTGGGAACTCTTATTCCTGGTATTAGTGCTCCTGTTGCGCCGTATTTTGGCCTCATCAACGCGGTAAATTCAACCTTACCTGGCCGTATCTCTATCCCACTTACGCTTAATGTTCAAAACTATCCCGGCTTTATTTTGACCGAGTCCCCAGGCGACTCGAACCAAGCTTGGGCGTATGAAGGCACAAGATACGCCCAAGCATGGACAGTTTTACGCTTGATATAGCGGGCAAATACGGCGTCTGAGGCATAGAAACTGCCCGTAATTAACCCAAATCAACGCCAATAAAAGAGAAACTATAATCTGTCATAGGCGACGTGAGCAGCAGCCTTTTTTATTGCCCCTCGTCAAAATCCGGTTATAATAACCGCCGAACCAAACGTTTAACGTTCAAACGTTCCAACGTAAAACGTTGGAACGTTAAAAGGAATTTTATGACTCAATCCAACCGCTTTCTCCGCGCCTGCCGGCGTGAGCCGGTAGCCGCCACCCCTATCTGGCTGATGCGCCAGGCCGGCCGCTACATGGCCGAGTATCGCGCCCTGCGGGAACGCTACTCCATTTTGGAATTGATCAAAACCCCGGAGTTGGCCGCCGAAGTCACCTTGCAGCCTATGCGGGCCTTTAACCTGGATGCGGCCATCATCTTTGCCGATATCCTGCCTCCGCTGCAAGGCATGGGCTTGCAGTTGGAATTTGTCAAGGGCGATGGGCCGGTCATCCACAATCCTTTGCGCACCCCTGCCGACATCGAGGCCCTGGTGGTGCGCCCGGCGGAGGAGACGCTGGCCTTTACCCTGCAGGCAGTGCGGCTGGTGCGGGCAGAGCTGAACGGCCACGCGCCGCTGATCGGCTTTGCCGGCGCGCCCTTTACCCTGGCCAGCTACGCCATCGAAGGCGGCTCTTCTCGCAACTACACCCATACCAAAGGTTTGATGTACAGCCAGCCTCGGGTCTGGCGCAGCCTCATGGATAAGCTGGCCCAGGTGGTGGGCGAATACCTGCGGGCGCAGGCCGCCGCCGGGGCCCAAGCTCTGCAACTGTTTGATAGCTGGGTGGGCGCGCTCAGCCCGGCCGATTACGAAACTTACGTGCTGCCCTACTCGCAGCGGGCCATTGAGATTGCCAAAGCCGGCAGCGACGCGCCTTTGATCCATTTTGGCACCGGCACCTCCGGCATGCTGTCCCTGCTCAAGCGGGCCGGCGGCGATGTCATCGGCGTGGATTGGCGCATTGATTTGGCAGCGGCCTGGCAGCAGTTGGGCGACGAGGTGGCGGTGCAGGGCAACCTTGACCCGGTAGTGCTCTTTGCCCCGCCGGCCGAAATCAAAAAACAAACAGCCCGTATTTTAGACAGCGTCAAAGGCAGGCCCGGCCACATCTTTAACCTGGGGCACGGCATCTTGCAGCACACCCCGGTAGAGCACGTGGCGGCGCTGGTAGATTTTGTTCACGAGTATACAAGTAATTGGTAATTGGAGATTGGAGATTAAATTACCAATTACTAATCCCCAATTACCCAAGGAGATATGATGCCCAAAAAAGCCGTGCTCATCATGGCCTACGGCACGCCCAGCAACGTAGAGCGGATGCAATGTTACCTGTCCGACATTCGGGGCGGGCGGCCCATGTCAGAAGAGTTTATCAAAGAGTTTCAACATCGTTATGAACTGATCGGCGGCTCACCGCTCACCCGCCTCACCTTTGAGCAGGCCAAAAAAACCAGCCAGGTGTTACAACAACGGGGTTATGATTGGCCGGTCTACGTGGGCATGCGCCACTGGTCGCCCTGGATCAAAGACGCCGTCGGCCAGATGTACCTGCACGGCATCGAGGAGTGCGTGGCCATTGTGATGGCCCCCCATTACTCCTCAATGAGCATTGGCCGTTATCAGGCCAAAATTGAAGAAGCGCAGCAGATGTACGGCGCCAACATTAAATTCAGCTTTGTCAATTCCTGGTACGAGCAGCCCGCCTTTTTGCAGGCGCTGGAGAATCACATCCGGGCCGGGTATGAAAAATTTGCCCCGGAGGTGCGGGACCAGGTCAAGCTGATCTTCAGCGCCCACAGCTTGCCGGCCCGTTTGCTGAAGATGGGCGACCCCTACGACGAGCAGCTTCAAACCAACGCCAAAATCATGGCTGGGCGGCTGGGCAGTGTGGATTGGATGTTCTCTTACCAGAGCGCCGGCCACACCGGCGAACCCTGGCTTGGCCCGCAGATTGAAGACGTGGTGGTGGATTTGGCCCGGCAGGGGTATCGTTACGCCCTGGCCGCGCCCATTGGCTTTGTGTGCGACCACGTGGAAATCTTGTACGATCTTGACATCGAAGCCAAGCAGCTTGGGCAGGAGCACGGCTTGCAGTTGGAGCGGATCGAGTCTATGAACACCGACCCGCTCTTTATCGAGGCCATCGCCGACGCGGTGACGGCGGTGTAATTTAGGGCTTACGCAGTGGGCGGCGAAAACCTTCCCGGAAGCTCGGTCTAAAGCCGAAATAGTCGCATAACGACTGAAATTAGCCTCAAAACAGCTTTCGGGAAGGTGTAAAGAATTCGATTCGATCCGGCAGTTTCGCAGCAAAAGTATTCTTGTCTGGAGGTATTCGAAAGAATGGATAGGCCGTCACCTGGAATCAAGCTAGAATCGTGGCTCGTCTCGGCCGGCCGGCCTTCCGAGCCGGGCGCACCGCTAAACGTACCGCCGACTCCCGCCTCAAACTTTATCATCGGCCGGGGGCGCGAGTACGCGCGCGATGATGGTACGCCCACTTGGGAAGCACTCGAGGAAGTCGTCGGCGGGCTTGAATCTGGCAAGGCCGTGGCCTTTGCCTCCGGCATGGCCGCCATTGCTGCAGTGTTTGATCAGCTTGCGGCCGGCGCCGTGGTAGTACTACCCGATGACTGCTACCAGGGCGTGGCCGGTCTGGTAGCGGCAGGCGCTGCCAAACAGCGCTGGTCAGTACAGCGTGTGGCTGTTGACGATACGGCCGGCTGGATGCGCGCCTGCGGCCTTGCTGACCTGATTTGGCTTGAATCGCCCTCCAACCCACTGCTAACGGTAGCGGATCTTGAGGCCGTCTGTGCCGCCCCGCGTAAGCCAGGGGCGATTGTAGCCGTGGACAATACCTTTGCCACCCCCCTGAATCAGCGACCCCTTGATTTTGGAGCCACGGTCTCCCTGCAATCGGCCACCAAGTTCATCGGCGGCCACTCAGACCTGCTCGCCGGAGTCGCCACGACGAAAGACGAGGCCCTCTGGCACGCCCTCAGGAAGTCTCGTGAGCTAACCGGCGCGACCCCAGGAACACTCGAAGCCTTTTTGGCCGTCCGCGGGGCAAGAACCCTGGCGCTTCGGTTACAGCGGGCCCAGCAAACAGCCATGCTGCTGGCAGAGCGGCTGGAGAGTCACCCGCTGGTCACGCGTGTCCGGTATCCGGGCTTGCCCTCACATCCAACGCATGCGATTGCTAAGCGCGTCCTCCAGGGCTTCGGAACCATCATTTCGTTTGATGTGTTGGGAGGCGCTGAGTTTGCTGATGAGGTCTGCCAACACATCCGGCTCATCCGCCACGCCACCAGTCTGGGCGCAGTGGAATCAACCATGGAACGAAGAGCCGCGATCCCAGGGCAGGAACATCTGCCGCCTTCGCTCCTACGACTCAGCGTTGGTATCGAGGACGCCAACGATCTCTGGGCTGATCTCGACTCGGCCATACGCTCTGCTGCGTCGTGAGCAGCCCCGTTGGCGGGTCTGTCCCAGATTTTAGGCAGACCTGTCAGGTCTATCTTCTCTTAAGCCCTCAATTACTGCGATAGGCCGTGGCCCGGTCAACGCGGCGGGCCAATTCACTGGTGTAGTGGTGGCCTAGGGTATCGGCATGCTGGCGCACCCACCCGGTGAGTTGGGTAGTTCCGGCCGGCGGGGAGCTTACGTAGAGCAGATTCGCCATCAGCCCCTCAATCTCTTCCCGCGTAATCATCACATCGCCTACCCAGCGCCCGATGACCTGCCCGGCCAGGTAACCCAGGCCCGGCGGAACCGGGAGTATCGGCCTGCGCACCCCGATCAAATCTCCAATCGTGGCGACCAGGCCTTTATAAGTAAAGGTTTCCGGCCCAATCGCGTCAATCACCACATTTTCCTGGCCGGCCCCGTTTCTAACCGCCAGTTCGGCCAAATCCTCCACATAAATCGGCTGCAGCTTGTACTGGCCGTCGCCAAAAACCCCAAACACCGGCAAATGACGCAGCGCCCAGGCGATGTTGTTGATCAGAATGTCCTCTTTGCCAAAGAGTACCGTGGGCCGCAGGATGCAGTAGGATAAGTCCGACTCCTGCAAAGCGCGCTCCAGCCGGGCCTTGCCGCTAAAATATTCCAGCGGTGAAGCTTCGGAAGGGTTGGTAATGCTGATATGCACCACCCGCTGCACACCGGCCGCTTTGGCCGCCTCAAACAGGCGCAGCGTGTTCTGCACCGCGTCGGCGTGCTTAAACAGTTTGTGGTTAAAGCGCACCCAATAGGTATTGTAGAGCACTTCTACCCCTTCTAACGAGCGGGCCAGTTCGGCCGGCCGGTCAAAATTGAAGGGAAAGGCTTTGACCTGGCCCGCAAAGTCGTTGGCGCGGTGGGTTGAATTTGTCAAAGTGATCACCGGGCGGCCCTGGGCTAAAAGCTGGTGGGCAATATATTTACCTGAATAGCCAAAAGCGCCGGTAACAGCATGAATGGGTTGGGTTGGCATGAGGTAAACTCCTTCGAAAATAGCCCTCACCCCCAACCCCTCTCCCAATGGGAGAGGGGAGTCGCGTCAGCGACGGGGTGAGGGATTTTCATCGTCGGTGGTGTGCCGCAGGCTCATGATGACTCCTGTGAAAATAGCCCTCACCCCCACCCCCTCTCCCATTGGGAGAGGGGAGTCGCGTCAGCGACGGGGTGAGGGATTTTCA
>CAZDMM010000254.1:3716-9113 GCA_964505845.1 uncultured Caldilineaceae bacterium | reverse complement strand
GCTATCTCCAGCGAGGGCCTAATGACGCCCAGCGGGGCGTTGAAGATACCTTTGCGGGCCTCGTTGACCATGTTACCCCAATCAGGGTCGGGCGGGGGCAGCCCAATGCCCAAAAAGCCAAGTGTGCCGATGGCAAAGATAGCGTAACCCACCCGCAGCATGGAATCAACCAAAATGGGGCCGCGCGCATTGGGCAAAATTTCAACAAACATAATGTACCAGGGGTTTTCGCCGCGCGTTTCGGCGGCCCGGATATAATCACGGGTTTTGATATCGAGGGCCAGGCTGCGCACCAGCCGGGCCACGCCGGGCGCACCGGTAATGGTGATAGCCACAATCACCACCAGGTCGCCCTGCCCCAGGGCGGCAATCACCACCAAATAGAGCACAATCACCGGAAAAGCGATCAGAGCATCAAGCAACTGCATAATGGCCTGGTCGTACCAACCGCCGCGGTAGCCGGCGTTAAGGCCCAACACCGAACCCACCGCCACCGACCCCAACACCCCCCAAATTGCCACCCCAATGGGGATAGAGATGCTCCCCAGGCTTTCCGGCAAGCGCGTCTTGAGAAGAATGACCTGGGCACCGGTCATCAGGCGGGAGAGGATATCGCGCCCCAGGTGATCGGTGCCCAGCCAGTTTTGGGCATTGGGGGGCAAGTTTTGGCTAAAAAGCGAGGAGTTGGGCGGGTAAGGCGTCCAAAAGAGTGAGGTTACCCCCAGGACGACCCAAAAGAGGACCATAAACAGGCCCACCAACGCAATCCGAGACTCAAAAACAATGGAGATACTTTTCCACAGGCTTTGCCAGCGCGAGGGCTGGTCGCGGGTGATAGGCACAGATGTGGATTGGGCTACGGCCATAGTTGATCTCCTCTACTAATTAACGTGAAATGCGGTGCGTATTGCGTGGTACATTTGTCTTTACGCGCCACGCACCACGTTTAAGCGTACCGAATCCGCGGATTCAAGAACGTATAGGCCAGGTCGCCGATGAGCCGGGTAGCCACCGCGATGACCACCGTCAGCATGGCCGCCGCTTCTACGGCGTTAAAATCGCCAAAAATCGCGGAGTCGTAGATATATTTACCCAGGCCGGGATAACCAAAAATCGTCTCGACCACCACCACCCCGCCGATGAGCCAATTTACGTGCAGCATGATGATGGTAATGGGGGCCATGAGGGCATTTCGCACGGCGTGCCGCACCACCACACGCCAGGCGGGCATACCCTTGAGAATGGCGGTGCGGATATAGGGCGACCCCATCACCTCGACCATGCTGGCGCGGGTCATGCGGGCCACATAGCCCAGTTCAACCGCAGTCAGGGTTAGCACCGGCAGGGCTAACAATTTTGGATCCTCAAAGATCGCATTTTCGCTTAAAAATACGGCTACGGCCGGTAAAACCTTAAGCCAGATACCCAGGATGAGGATGAGAAAGATGCCGGTAACAAACTCTGGGGTAGCCGTAGCCGCCAGGCTGGTGATTGAGATGAGGCGATCGGCCGCTTTGCCCTCGTTGATGCCGGCCAAAATCCCAAAAAAGAGAGCCAGGGGCATGACCACCAGAAAGGCGACCCCCGCCAGCACCAGTGTATTCCGCACCCTGGGAAAGAGCGTTATGGAAACGGGGCGGCCATATTGGAGCGACTTGCCGGCATCGCCGCGCAATAAACCTTTACGGAGGGGGATATATTCTTGGGGGCCGTCGCCTTCTTTCCGCAGGCCGGCTTTGGTCAGCACCCACACTTCTGAGCCTTCGCCGCGCACCCATTTGACGGCGTTGTTCTTGGTATCAACCCCCCAAAAAAACTCTTTTCCGCTTTCAACCTTCCACTCACCGCTGACCAGGTGAGCGGTGGTCGAGCCATCGGGCTGGCGCTTGAGAGCCTGTAACTGGCCCTCTTTTAATTCCCAGCGGGTCAGTTCACCGTTAACATCGGCCCACCATTCCGGCTCGCCCGATTGAGGGTTAGAGATAGCCACCAGGGGATAACCCACCCGGCTTTGGGCGCGCCAATCATTGCCAATGAGCCAGTCCAGATAGCGCAGCCAGGCCGGGTCATTCAGGCCCAGTTGGGCGCGATAGGAAGCGCGTTGTTCGGGGGTAGCAAAAACGCCCAAAATTTTGACCGTTATATCGCCGCTCCCCACTTCAATCAGCATAAACAGCGCCACCGAAACCAGGAACATGGTCACGAGGGTGGAGACGAAACTTCGAATGATAAAACGGGCCATCAGCACCTCCGACATACCTGCCGACAAAAGACCGCCGACCGCCGCAATCTACCTGCCTGCTCTTATTTTGGCGGTCTGCGGTCAACGGTCGGCGGTCAAAAACATCAGAGTTGGGTATTATAGGAAAATGGAAGGTTGGAAGGTTGGATATTTACCAACCTTCCAATCCTCCAGACTTCCAGGGTTTACCCAAGTTATTGAAAAGATACGGTTAAGCGTTCTTCCAGACGTCGTTCAGCAAATCATAGGCCGTGGGGTGAGCCTTGATATTTTGGAATTCGGAACGGGTGATATTCCAGACCTTCTTCCAATAGCTGTTGCCAATGGGGCCATGATCTTGCATGATGTCTTCAATTTTGCACATGATGTCGCGCCGTTTTTCAACATCCAGGGTGCCTTCAGCCTGGCGAAGCAGTTTTTCAAACTCGTCATCGGACCAGCGGGTTTCATTCCAGGCTCCGATGGCTTCTTTGATGTAAGCCAGCGGCAGCACCATGGTGTCGAGCGGGCGGTGAGTCCAGGAGGTGATGCCCAGGTCTACCTCGGTCCAGCGGTCCCAGTAACCGTTCGGGTCGGTGATGTCCAGGTTAATCTCAAAACCGGCCGGGGCGGCCAATTCTTTGAGGGCCTGGGCAATTTCCGGCTCTTTCTGGTCATTCTTGGTAGCCAGCGTCACCTTTAGCGGCAGGGTCAGTCCCTTTTCCTTGGCGTAGTCTTCTAACAAGGCTTTGGCTTTGTCGGGTTCGTAGGCCGGGATAGGCTTTTCACAATAGGCCGGGTGTACCGGGGCTACGTGGGCGTCAATCGAAAGGTCGCCCTCGCCAAAGTAGGAGAGCTGCAAAATCTTCTGGCGATCCTGGCACAGCTTGAGGGCGGTGCGGACGCGGTTATCGGTCCAGGGGTCAACATCAACCCGCATGCGCAGCACCAAACATTGAGCGGTGCTGGCGGCGCGCACGGTCAGCTCTTTGTTGTCCTTCAGGGCCTGCCAATCTTCGGGCCGGGGATCATACAGGGAGTCAACCTGGCCGGATTGGAGCGCAGCCACACCGGCCGCTTTATCGGTGGAAACATAAATAACTTCATCCAGGTAAGGCAGCGGCTGGCCGTCCTCACCTTTTTGCCAGTAATCGGTGCGGCGTTTGAACCTGGCCCGTTCACCTTCGGCGTATTCTTCCAGGGTAAAGGCCCCGGTGCCAACCGGCTTTTTGATGATGTCGCCCTCAAATTTGCGGTGCAAAATAATGGCCGGGTAGTGGAACAGGTGCTCCGGCACCCCGATATTGGCGGTTTGCAGATGCAGCTTGATGTGGTAGTCGTCCACCTTTTCCACATCTTGCATGCCCCTGAGATAGGACATCAGGCCAAGCATGGAGGAGCCGACATCCTTGTTGAGCCACTCCCCAAAGGTGAACATCACATCCTCGGCGGTCAGCTCATCACCGTTGTTAAATTTGATGCCCTTCTTTAAATACAGATCCCAGGTTTTCACATCCTCGCTGGCTTCCCACTTTTCCAGCAAGAAGGGGCGGGTGATATTATCCGAGCCGGTTTCGGTGAGGTATTCCCCAATTTGGCGGACAATATTGGCGCCCTCCACCCACGAGAGACGAGCCGGGTGGTCAAGCAGTTGCAACTGCATGGATTTTTTCAAAGCGCCGCCCCGTTTGATGGCCGCCGCAGCCGCCGCAGCCGTGGGCGCCTCGGTGGGCGCAGCCGCTTTGGTAGGGGCGGCCGCTTCACCGCCGCTGCTCGCCGACTCGGCCGGCTTTTCTGGGGCTGGAGCCGCCGGTGCACCGCATTGAGCGGCAATCATGGCGGCGCTGGCCGACATGCCCAACAGGGTGGCCATGCGCAAAAATTCGCGCCGGGAGATGCGTCCCACTTTGAGCAAGCTGTAGGCTTCGGGGATGTAGGGATGCACCCGTTCCATCTGTTTTTCGGTAATCTTGGGTTTTCGCATTCTTTTCCTCCTTTGAAATGAAAAACGGTTTTATTGTTTCACTCAAGATGAACCAGTGCCGGTTTATCATCTTATAGTGCGCATACAACCAGGAGGTGGAGCAGAAGGGTCAAGATAGAGCTGGCAAATATATAAAGTTGTCAGGCCGAATTAATAATTGCAGCATGCAGCGGGTAGAAGTTTTCGGCAAAACCACGAGCAACAACTGTGTTTCCTGAGAAGTCACCGCTTTGGATTGACTGATTTCCGGGGGGAAGAACTACGGCAAGACGAGGGTTGCAAGTACCTAATCATACCATAGCTTTATTTTTATACCAAATGATCTACTTCATCCGGCTCATCAAAGTGAGTCGGGGGGTTTGTTGCACAATGCGCAACATTGTTCCGAAAGCGCCTCAATTATATCATATTTTGTTGAACTGTCAATCTGCCCAAAGATTTCTCACCATCACTCAAAATGACGCCTTTTTACCTTATTGGACTTCCCAAATGTCTTGCACATGGCGATTTACCGCTACGACCAGTTGGCCTGTCACCACCAGTTGGTACACTGCCTCCAGGTAGGGGTACATTATGGCATCTTTTTCCAGGAACGGAACGCAAGTTCGAATCAACTCGTAGGCCGGTTGAGTGCCCCGCCCCAGGCTGGCCTGGGCGCCTAATTTTTCTCGGCGAAAATCAATGCCCTGGGCTGCGGCCATCAGTTCGATGGCGAGGATACGCTCCACATTGCTGATGATTTGGCGCGTTTGCAGGGCGGCAGTAACGCCCATACTGACGTGGTCTTCTACATTGGCCGAGGTAGGGATGGTGTCCACACTGGCGGGATGAGCCAGCACTTTATTCTCGGTGGCCAGGGCGGCGGCGGTGTATTGGGTCAGCATAAAACCAGAATTGAGGCCGCCGTGCCGGGTGAGAAAGGCTGGCAGCACATGGGCGTTGCTGGCCTCGTCGGTCAGGCGCATAATGCGGCGCTCAGAGATGTTGCCCAGTTCGGTCATGGCCATGCCTAGATAATCCATGGCGATGGCCAGCGGCTCACCGTGAAAATTGCCGCCGGAAAGCACTGTAATTTCGCCGCTGGCTTCATCAATAAAAATCAGCGGGTTATCGGTGACAGAGTTCAGCTCAATTTCTATGGCCCACCAGGCGTAGGCGAGCCCGAAGCACGCCGCCAGCGTCGCGAGAATGA
>CAZDMM010000254.1:0-3706 GCA_964505845.1 uncultured Caldilineaceae bacterium | reverse complement strand
TGGCCCACCAGGCGTAGGCGATGGCGTCGCGCACCGCCCCATGCACCTGGGGAATGCAGCGCAGGGTGTAGGCGTCTTGCACGTTGGTGGGGTCGTGGTGGCGGGTAAAATCGCTGTCGGCCAGCAAGGCCCGCAGGTAATTGGCGCAGTTTAACTGGCGCGGATAGGGCCGGAGCTGGTGAATGCGGTCGTCAAAGGCCAGGGTGGTGCCGTGCAGGGCTTCCAGGCTGAGGCAGCCGGCAATATCGGCCACCCGGCTCAAGCGCCGGGCGCGGTAGGATTCCAGCGCCCCCAAAGCGCACATCACCGCCGTGCCGTTGGTCAGGGCCAGGCCCTCTTTGGCGGCCAGCACCACCGGCTGCAAACCGGCTTGGCGCAGGGCCTGGGCAGAGGGCATTTTTTGTCCACCATATTCAGCTTCTCCTTCACCGATCAGGGTCAAGCTCATGTGGGCCAGGGGCGCCAGGTCGCCGCTGGCCCCCAGGGAGCCTTTTTCTGGGATGAGCGGGTGGACGCCGGCGTTGAGCATGTCTAGCAGCAGTTGCAGCGTGCCCAGGCGGATGCCGGAATGTCCCCGGGCCAGGGTATTGGCCCGGATGAGCATAATGGCCCGCGTGGTGGGCCGGTCAAACGGATCACCCACCCCCACCGCGTGGCTGATGACGATATTGCGCTGTAGCTCGGTTACCTGTTCCGGCGGGATGATGCGGTCTTTGAAGGCCCCAAAGCCGGTAGTAATGCCGTAGGCCACCTCGCCGCGGGCCAACAACTGCTCAACGGCCTGGGCGGCTCGGGCCACCCTGGCCTGGGCGGCGGCGCTCAGTTCCACCCCGGGCCGGCCGGGTTGGCCGTAGGCAACCGCAATAACCTGTTCAATGGTCAAACTTTGCCCGTCAAGGATAAGAGGAGACAAGATTTTAACACCTCAGCATTTACAAAATTAGCTGCCCCCGCTTGATGACTCGCTCCACCAGGTTGCCGCCGAACTGGTAGGCCAGATGCCGGTAATCCGGCGCGTTGAGGATAAGCAGGTCGGCCTGTTTGCCCACCTCCAGCGAGCCGAGCCGCTCACCCAGGCCGATGGCGTAAGCGGCATTGATGGTGCTGGCGTTCAAGGCTTCGGCGGGCGTAAGGCGCTGGTAGCGGCAGGCAATGGCCATGACCAACGGCATAGAAGGGCAGGGGGCGGAGCCAGGGTTGATGTCGGTGGCCAGGGCCAGAGCCACCCCGGAGTCAATCATCGTCCGGGCGCTGGCAAAGTGGGCGCTGCCCAGATTAAAATTGACCGCCGGCAGTACCACTCCGACCGTGTTGGATTGGGCCAGTTGGGCGATTTCTGCGGCGGAGGTCACATCCAAATGGTCGGCGGAAACTGCGCCCAGTTCCACCGCCAGGGACACTCCGCCCAGGTTAACAAACTCATCGGCGTGGATTTTGGGGGCCAGGCCCAGGGCCAGCCCGGCTTCCAGCACCCGCCGCGCCTGCTCCCGGTTAAAAACGTTTGCTTCGCAGAAGACGTCACAAAAGAGATTGGAGGTTGGAGATTGGAGATTGAGGCGCAGAATCTCTAATCTCCAATCTCTTATCGCAGGTAGCATTTCTTCAACCACCACATCCACATACTCATCGGTGCGGCCCTGGTATTCCGGGGGAACGGCATGCGCGCCGAGGAAGGTGGGGACGAGGCTGAGAGGAGATGACGAGGCGAGGAGGTGGATGGCTTGAAGCATTTTGAGTTCGCTGGCGGTATCGAGACCGTAGCCGGTTTTGATTTCAACCGTAGTCGTGCCCAGGGCCAGCATCACCTCCAAACGCGGGCGAGACTCGGCCACCAATTGCTCCAGCGGGGCGGCGCGGGTGGCCCGCATGGTGCTGGCGATGCCGCCGCCGGCGGCCATAAGCTCCATGTAACTCGCGCCCCGGATGCGCAGCTCAAATTCATTGACCCGGTCACCGGCGTAGACGACGTGGGTGTGCGGGTCAACCAAACCGGGACAAATCACCTTGCCGGCGGCGTCGAGCGTTTGGCGGGCGGTCACCCCGGCCCGCAGGTCGGCCGAGGGGCCAACCGCCACAATCTGGCCCTCGGCGATGGCAATGGCTCCATCAGGAATCAGGCCGACCTCAGTCATGGCCGCACCCCGCTTGGGGCCGCCGCCAGGGCCAGCACAGGTGACGAGCTGCGCGGCATTATGAATCAGCAAGTCAACATGCATGCCCATTTACTCCAACAAGGCCGTTTCAATAATCTGTTCCAATTTAAAATCATGCGCCTGGAGGTAATGTTTGACAATTTCCTCCACCGCGCCCAGGGGTATCGTGCCGATGACCTCCGTCCCGGCCACGGCCACGCCGTGCCGGGCTGCCTCCATGCGGACGGTTTCCAGCACACGCGGCAGGGGGGTGTGCAGGTAGTTGGTTAAATTCATAGAGACCTGGACCAGGCCCTGCTCTTTGAGTTCTACCCCCATCGCCTGCACATAGCGAAAGCCGCCGTTTTTGAAGCGCACCGCCTCGGCGATGCGTTTGGCGATGCTGAGGTCGGTGCTGCGCAGGTTAACGTTAAAAGCGATCAGCGGAAAGCGGCAGCCGGTGACCATGGCCCCAGCTTTGGCATTGAATACCGCCGGGCCTTCATCCGGCTGCCATTTAGCCAGGTCTTTCAGCTTATCCGGCAGGGCCTCATATTGGCCCTTACGAATGTCCGGCAAATCGTAGCGATCCGGGCGGGTGGCCGACTCGCGGTAGAAGTAGACCGGCACGCCCAGGCCACCCACAAAGCGGCCAAAGCGGCGCGAGATCTCCACCGCTTCGGCCGTATCCACATGGCGGATAGGGATAAAAGGGGCCACATCTACCGCGCCCAGGCGGGGATGGGAGCCTTGATGCCGGGTCATGTCAATCAATTCAAAGGCTTTGACGGCCATGGCCTGCGAAGCGGCCAGCACGGCTTCCGGTTCACCCAGGTAGGTTAATACCGAGCGGTTATGGTCGGGGTCAGAGGAGTAATCAATCAGTTTAACCCCTGGCGTTTGGCGGACCGCCCCGGCCACCTGTTCCACCACCTCCAAGTTGCGGCCTTCGCTGATGTTGGGGACAGACAGTAAGATTTTCACACGATTTACCTTTCAACTATTAAGTGTTTGCGCTGCTGGTAAGGAAAGATATCAATCACCTCACCGGCGCGATGCCTGGCCTGCATGCCCTGCCAGAACTCCACCCCAAACAGGTCGGCGTGGGCAGCGGCAAAAACATCGGTGAGAGGGCCGGGCACGCCCATAAAGATTCTGAATTCTTCCGGGAAGATGTCATTCTCATCGGCAAAATACCAGGGTTGGTCGCCCAATTCGTCGTCAAAGCTGCGGGGCGGCGGAATCTGGCGGAAATTGTAATCGGTGACCAGGCCCAACTCGTCGTAGTCATAAAAAACCACCCGATCATGCCGGGTAACGCCAAAATTCTTGAGCAAAAAATCACCCGGGAAGATATTGGTGGCAGCCAAATCTTTGATGCACTGGCCGCAGTCTCTGATGACTTCGGCGGCGGCCTCCGGGTGGGCGGTTTGCAGATACAGGTTCAGGGGGGTCAGGCGGCGCTCGGTGTAGACGTGCCGGAGAACCACCGTTTCACCTTTGACCGCTACCGTTTGGGCAGCCACTTTAAGCAGCTCTTCCAGCAGTTCCGGGCTAAAGCGGGCCTTATCAAA
>CAZDMM010000253.1:0-9130 GCA_964505845.1 uncultured Caldilineaceae bacterium | reverse complement strand
TTAGCGATACTGATGGCCGCATTGTGCGCGAACATTTTCTTTGAGACAGTAAGTTTCCAATGGAGATATTACGCCACTTAATCGGAGCAACCAGGGCCTGCAGCTCTTCTAAACCATGCCAGGTGTGCTCATCACCGTCTAAAGTTATGATAGTTGGCTCCGACTGCCTCAGGGCTTGCTGCCGCGCGGCCGCGATTAAGCTTTCTTCCAGGGAGGTGAAGGTATCCTGGCTGTACTGTACCCGGCCTACATTCTTCTGAGCCACTCGGCTTTTATCCCAGGCATGGACGATATACTGTTGTTGGGCGGCGTGAGCTTCGGCTAAAGCCGTTTCAACCTCGGCAAACTGGCCGGCATTGCGTATTGCCACTGCCACATGGTTGGCCAGGGTCCGCAGCAGGTTAGCATCGCTTTCATTCAAACCGGCCAGCTTATTTTCTTGCACATCAAGCACCCCAACTATCTGCCCATCCAGGTGGATAGGCACAGCCATCTCAGAGTAGGTATCGGGCAGTAGGAGGTTGGGCAGCCAATCGGAAGCCTGGCGAACGTTGTCAACCTTGACAATTTCACCGGAGCGGGCCGCCCGAGCTACCAGGCTGGTTTGAGCCTGCAAGGGGATGCTGTGCCTCTTGGCTTTCATTTCTGCCCCGGCCACACCCGTACCGGCTGCTACCACCAGGTTTTCTCGCTTATCGTCAAGCAAATAAATATGAGCGTGATAATACCCCAGTTTTGCCTGAATTTGGTTGACAATTTCAGGCAGCAGGTCTTCTAAATTGAGAATGGCGCTTAGATGCTCGCTGAGGGTGCTGACAATTTCCAGGCGCTGGCTGCGGTCTTCCAAACCCTGCAGCGTTTGCCGCAGGCGGGCAACCATGGTGTTAAAGGTATCGGCCAGCACCCCAATTTCATCCCACGCCTCTACCGGCGCCTGCACCGAGAGGTTGCCGCCGGCAATTTGTTGGGCCACCATGGTCAGACGAGCCACAGGTTTTACCAGAGGTTGGGCCACTAACACTGCCAGGATTCCGGCCAAAAGTAAGGTCCCCAGGCCGGTTAGCAATACCGTCTGCGTAACGGTATTGACCGGCGCTAAAACCGCAGCCGGGTCTTCATCAAGAATTAAAATCCAGCCCAGTTGGTCAATAGCCACCGCTTCTTCCGGGGCGGTTGAAATGATGGGCGCCTGGCTGACCAGGCTTTCGGCATCGTCGTAGAAAAACTCGGCGTAATCGGCGTTAGCGTGTTCACGCAGGTTGGCTAAAGTGATTTCAGCCAGCGGAACCAGGTCTCCTTCCTCACGCAAAACTTGACCATCGGGCAGCAACAAATCGGCCCCACCGCGCGACCCAAACTCGTTAAGGATTTGCACAATCTCATCGAGATGGTAGGTGGAGCGGAGCACACCCACCACCTCATGTGTCCCATGGCCGTATAAGGGCACTGCCACTCTCAGGCCAAATTTGCCGCTGCTTTCATCAAACTCCGGCTGGCTCAGGTAAAGAGCGCCTTGCCCATTATTGTAGGCCGCCTGCCACCAGGTTTCGTCGGCCTGGTAATAATCAGAGGTGCGGTTGGTGGCTGCGACAATGGCTCCATATTTGTCGGTGACAATAACTTCGGAATGATCCGGAAAATTATCACGAAATTCAAGCAGTTCAGTAGCCACCACATTATTGAGGCGGGCTTGCACCAAGGGGGCGGTCTCGGCGCCGCCGGCTCGCCACTGCCGGTCAAGCTGCTCAATCTCGGCTTTAATCGCAGCCGGATCGCTGCTGTAGGCCTGATCAACCACGGCTACCTCGTCCTGAATGGTTTTATTCAAAGCAAATGATTGCAGCAGTTCCAGTTGTTTGTTCAAAACAGCGTCAATACGCAGGGCCTGGGTGTGAGCGGTCGTTCTCAAATCTAACCCCACTTGCTCGGTTAATTTATTGGTTACTAACCGGTTGGTAACAAAGGCTAAAATGCCAACTGAAAGCACCGTTACGGCCAAAAAAGAGAGGAGGAGCTTAGTTCGCAGTGAAAGGTTGATAAAGCTGGGGGCCACAAACTGCCCAACGATGACCAACAAGGTGAGCAGAATTGCCCCAAAGAACAACCACAAGCTATCCGCACGGGTAAAATCTACCAGAGCGGCATAAAGGGTCAGGCCATAACCCAGGGCTATGGCTATCACCGGGAGAACTGTAGCCAGCCGATCCAGAAAGATTTGCCATTTAGACTCGGCCACCGAGGCAGGCGAGAGGTAAAGCTGGCGCAACGCCGCCCAAATGAAAAAGGCATGGGCAATATTCCAGCCGCTGTCAATCCAACTACCGGTAGCATAGGTTCCTGCCAGGCTAGTGTAACCAAAGATAAGATCTGAGCCTATAAAGAATACCATTCCTCCCAGAAAAAGCAGCAAGGCGGCGCGAGTATCAGGCTGAGGGCGGCGGAAAAGGATTGATGCCAGTCCTCCTACAACGATTAAATCTCCGATAGGATAGGCTGCGGCAACCAGTTGGGCTATAAGGTTATCCTGGTTGGCGGCAGCGGTAGGCTGCACCACAAAATACCAGATAAACATGGTGGCGGCCGTCATTACGATGGACAGGTTTAACAGATATTGCCAACGATTCCGTGAAGTTAAAGGTGCGCCCGGAAAAATGAGCAACCCCCACAAGGTAAAAGGGAAAAAACCAAGATAGAACAGATCAGACCAGGCCGGAAAAGGCGGCGTGGCCAACGTATTCTCTAAAAAAGTCCAAATGGCATCACCGATAAAATAGGAGAGCAGGCCCAGACCCAACAGCAACCAGGCCCGGCGCAGCCGAGGATCAAGGCGCGGCTGCTGCACCACTCGCCAGATAACCACTACGGCCAAAAGGTCAAGCGGTAAATAGAACAGGTCTCCTATGAGGGTGACATTTTCCTCACCGCCCCAATGGAAATGAATCCAGGCCAGGTAGGGAATGAGATACAGCCCGGCCATGAGGCCGATGATCCCCCAAGCATCCGTTAACCAGGGCGGTAAAAATCGGCGCGGGTTATTACTGCTCATACATCCCCTCCCGTTGAATTCCTAACTCTAGTACGGTATGGCGCGCCCCTAACCGCTGTCCCAATTCGCGGGCGGCGGTTTCCAACAGCCGGTTTAGGGTAGGGGCTGCTCTCAGTTTGTCGGTAATCTCGCGGATGGTCTGCTCCTGGCTGGCCTTTTGGCGAGTTTCTTCAAACAGGCGCAGGTTTTCGGCGGTTTGGGCCAACTCTTCAGAGATGGCTTCAACAATGGCCAGGTCATCCTCGCTCCAGGCTTGACCAGGTTTAGCCGGGTGTAATTGCAGTGAACCAATGGTGACGCTATGCAGCGTAATAGGCGCCACAATTGATCTTTGGCTTTCAACCTGGCCCTGCACCTCTACGGTAGATTTTCCCTTTGAGTCATGACCATTGACAGCCAAAAGTGCGGTGTGGCTTTGGGCCATAGCTTGCTGTTTGGCTTCGGCCAGAACAGTTTGGGCTAAGGCCGGTGCATCGGGGCGAGCAAAATGATAATGTCCGCTTTGAGCCGTAATTTTGGTTTTTTCCCAGGCTCGTTCCAGGTAGCGGGCTTGAGCAGCGCGGGCTTCGGCCAGGGCTGTTTCCACTTCGCTAAAGAGGTGAGCATTGCGCAGAGCCACCGCCACCTGGTTAGCCAGCGCGCTGAGCAGGTTGGCGTCCCCCTCGTCTAAACCGGCCACTTTGTCTGATTGAACATCCAGTACGCCCGCTACTTGTCCTTTCAACACAATCGGCACAGCCATTTCTGATTGGGTATTGGGCAGCAGAGGATTAGGCAGCCAATCCGAAGCCTGGCGCACGTTGTCAACCTTCACAATTTGGCCGGTACGCGCCGCCCTAGCTACCAGGCTGGCAGGAGCCGCCAAAGGGATGTGATGCCCTTTAGCCTTCATTTCGGCCCCGGCAGCCCCCGCCCCTTCAGCAACCACCAGATTTTGACCCTCCTGGTCTAGCAGGTAAATATGAGCGTGGTAGTAACCAAAATTTGCCTGGATTTGAGCGATCACTTCAACCAGCAGGTCTTCCACTTTAAGAATACTGTTAAGGCGCTGGCCCAGCGAAGCCACTATCTCCAGCCGGTGAGTCCGGTCCTGGACCTGCTGCTCCAAACTGCCATACAAGCCTTGCAGCGTCTCGGCCATTTGATTAAAAGCTTCAGCCACCTGGCTAATTTCATCCTGCCGGCCAAAATTCAAGCGATAGTTCAACTCGCCCTGCCCCAGGCGTTTCGCGCCCTCACGCAACTTTTCAATAGGTCCGAAGATGACCCTCTCAAAGAGCCGGGCGGTTACCAGCATGACCAAGAGGGCAAAGATTAACAGCCCACCCCCCACCAGGGACAGCGCATTTTGCGTCACCCGATAAGCCTCGGTCTGGGGTAATTCAGCCACTACAATCCACCCGGTTTCCGGCACCGGGGTTGTTAACCCCACCACCGGAATCCCGCTAAAATTTGTGTAACTACCCCGCCATTCATAGTTAGGCGCTTGTAAGAGTGCGGCCAACTCAGGCCGCCCTTCGATGCTGGTACGCGCTAAAGGTATCGCCTGGTCGGTATGAGCCATAATCTGGCCGGCGCGATTGACTACATAAGCCGTTCCCGTTTGGCCAAATTTAATATCGGCCACCACCTGCCAGAGCACATCCATCCGCACCCGGGCAGCGACAACGCCGTTAGCAGCGGCCGGCAGGGCCATAATGGTATAAGGCTCATTGTCCGGCGATATTTCAATGCCGCCCAGATAACGTTTACCCGCTTTGGCTTCCAGGAACCAGCTTGATTGTGAGGCGGTAAATAAACTGGCCAGGATAGGGCTGTCCTGGTACACACTGTTAACCACCTGGCCCTTGGCATCAAAGCGCACAATCTCCAGTAGGGCTGTATTGCGTTTCAGGAGAGTCTGAATATTTTGAGCCTGCTCTGCCGTTTGAGCACGATCCAGGGAGCCGGCCAGGACCAGCGTATCTTCTACCCGCTGGACAAACGCCACCACCGTTTTACTGGCGCTGTTAACAGCTTCTTCTTGACGCCCCTGCCAGGCTTCTTGCTCGGTCAGAAAGACAAAATAAAGGATGCTAGCCCCACCGAAGAGCAGAGCGATCAATAAGACTACCCCTAATAGGCTCAAAAAACGCCGGCGCAACCCTTGAAAACGGCCTAAACGGCCTTTGTTTCCGGCCATGGCAACCCTTGTTGGTTCTGACATACAAAGCTCCTATTGGCTTTTTTGGCCTACAAGCTGACTTTCGGCTACAAATTGAGCCCAAATATTATCGTGTAATTTTTGGCCGGCCGGCGTCAGCGGTAACATAATCTCAGCGTGTTTCATGGCCTCGTTGGGCGGGAAGATGGCAGTATCATTTAAAATCTCCGGCTTGATTAAGGGCCGAGCCGCCTCGTTGGGAGTGGCATAGTAATTGTGAGCCACAACCTGGGCATTGATCTCCGGCCGCAGCAGGAAGTTTAAAAGAAGTTCAGCCGTGTACTTGTTAGGGCTGTTAGCCGGGATAACAAAGTTATCACCCCATAAAATAGGCCCATCTTGGGGTAAAATATAGATAATAGCCGGGTTTTCCTGGCGGCCTTGCAGCACATCGCTGACCGACCCGAGGGCCACTTTGACCTGCCCGTTAACCAGGTAAGGGGCTACGCTCGCCTCACCTTCTTCGGTAAAGCTAAGGTTTTTCAGCGCCAGCAAGCGTTTTAAGGCGGCGGCCAATTCTGCCGGTTCTTCTGAATTGACCGAGTAGCCCAGGGATTTGAGGGCCATGCCAACGATGTAACGCGGCGTTGGGAACGTGACTATCGGGCCAAGGTCAGGCATCTCCCACAAGTCGGCCCAGCGGGTGAGAGGCTTTTTAACCAGGTCGCTCCGTATTACCAAACCACTCGTACCCCAATTGTAGGGTATGCTATGCTTATTGCCTCGATCATAAGCCAGGTCACGAAAGTTGGCCGAGATATTTTTAAAGTTAGGTACGTGGCGGTAGTCAATTTCGGCCAAACGCTCCTCAACCACCATCCTGGGAATAAGATCATTCCCTAAAATCACCACATCATACACTTTGCCGGCGCTAATATTGGCCACGGCCTCTTCCTGGTAATCGTAAGTTAGATAGGTTACTTTGACCCCATATTCCTGGCTAAAAGCATCCAGCACTGGCTGGGGCATATCACCCACCCAATCATAAAAAATTAACTCTTGGGCCAGAGGCGCGGGGGTGGGAGTTGGCGGCGGTGAGGCCGGCCAACTACCGCAGGCCGTTAGTAAAGACAAGACCAAGATCACGAACAATTTGGAATGATACAGGTTGTAACGCATGTGTGTCTCCCTACTGATTCGGCTGATCTTCAGCCATATGGTGCAGTCAAACCCAACAATATGACAGAAAGCTAATTGCTCTGATGAACGGTTGGTTGGTTTTGCGCCCAGAATCTTTCCCAAATTTGGTCATACAGTTTGCGTCCGGCCGGTGTATGCGGTAAATACCAGATCACTGGGAGGATGGCTCTAACCCTAATTCAATCACGGCGTGCCCGGCCTCTAGCCGCGCGCCCAATTCCTGAGCGGTCACTTTGACCAACTGCTCCAGGCTGCTGGCGGCCCGCATTTTTTCGGTAATTTCACGGATTGTCTGCTCCCGGTGGGCGCGACGCTGGGCTTCGCTCAAAAGCTGTTCTACTTTGAGCTGCGCTTCCTTAATCACGGTAATATCTCGATTTAAGCCGACCATTCCTACCACCTGACCCTGGGTATCGCGGAAAGGCACTTTGGTGATAGCAAACCATTTAGTCGTTCCGGCTTCTTGATCAAACAGGGCGAACTCTTTCTCAATTTGAGGTTGGCCCGATTCCATCAAGGCTTGCTCTTCGGCAAAGTACTGCGCCGCTTCTTCCGGGGAGAAAAAGTCAAAATCGGTTTTACCGATCATTTCCTCAAGGGTCAGGCCCACATGATGCGTGGTGGCCTGATTGGCCAGCAAAATCCGGCCCTGCCGGTCTTTGACGTACATATTGTCGGGCAGGTTATCCATCACGGCTCGCAGCAAGTTGCGCTCCCTGGCCAGCTCGATGGTACGTTCTTCAACCCGCAGTTCTAATTCATCACGGGCGTGCTGCAGAGCTTCCTCAACCCGTTTACGGGCGGTGATATCGCCATACATGCCCATAATGCCGATAACGTTCCCCTCATTATCATGCAAGGGTACTTTGCTGGTCTGTAACCAAATCTTTTCACCGCTAGGGGTAGTCTGCGGCTCCTCAAAATTCAACTTTGGCTGATTTGACCCCATCACCCGGCGGTCATCCTCATTGTAGAGTTCGGCTTGCTCGCGCCAGACTAACTCAGCATCACGCTTGCCAATGATTTCCTCGGGTGAATTCAGTCCGGCGTCAGCGGCAAAGCGACGATTGCACCCCAGGTAAACCAGGTTTTTATCTTTCCAAAAAACAGACTGGGGCACATTATCCATCACCAGTTGGAGCATCTGTTGCGACTCCCGCACGGCTGCCTCGGCTTGTTTACGCTCGGTGATGTCTTCAATCATTCCATCAAAATAGGCAACCTCGCCGGCGTCATCATAAATAACCCGGGCGGTTATAGCCCCCCACAACAGGCTGCCATCCCGTCGCTTGAGCTGAACTTCTGCCCTGGTTACTTGTCCCTGGGCCAGCAAATTTTCAGCAAAAACTTGCCGTTCTGCCGGATCAACATACAAATCGGTCACATTTACCTGCATAAATTCGTCAACCGAGTCGTAACCAAAAATCTGGGCAATAGCCGGGTTAGCCATCAAGAATTTCCCTGGTGGGCCGGGGGTATTACGGTAAAGACCAATGGGTATATTTTGGAGCAAAGTTCGATAACGCGCCTCGGCTTCTTTCAGCGTTTCTTCCATCTGCTTACGCGCTGTGATATCTTCTTTTACCGCCAGGAAATGGGTGATTTCACCCTCAGCATTTTTGATGGGCGAGATGGAGGCAGACTCCCAATACAGCTCGCCATTCTTTTTCTTATTATGAAATTCCCCGTGCCATACTTTACCGGCTGTGATTGTTTGCCATAATTCTCTATATTCAGCTTGTGAGGTTTCCCCTGATTTTAGGAGACGGGTGTGCTGGCCGGTGGCTTCGGCCAGAGTGTAACCGGTCAATTCAACAAACTTGGGATTAACATATTCGATATAACCCTGGCGATTGGTAATCATAATCGAATTGGCGCTCTGCTCCACCGCCGCCGATAATTTGCGGAGCTGCTCTACCATATGCTTGCTTTCGGGGCCTGGCCCGGCCTGCGCCGGGGAATCCGCAGGAGAGGGCATAGCGCTCTCCACCGCAGGCAAAATGGCAGTTCGGACTTCGGCCAGGGTTTGCCATAAAAACTTGCCGGCCTCTAAATTAGTTACCACCGGGGTCAGGGTTTGGCCCAGATATTCAATTTCCAGGAAAAGTTGGCTTGGTTTAAGGCCCTCAGGGGACAGGGCTGCTTCAGCGCGTTGTTTCTCAACCAGGCTGAGGAGAGGTTCAGGAGCGCCTGTTTCACAGGCTTCGGCCACTGCTTTAATCAAGCGGCGCGCCCAGGCCATGCGGCTATCAGCCTGGAGGGTTTGGTAAGCTTCATCATCTGCCATTAGCCGGTCATAGGTTGCTGCCAGGCTTGCCACGTTGTAATTGATAAAGTTAGCAAACTCTTTTAGGGCTGACATACAAAAACTCCTCAAATTTGGAAAAGAGCAGAATTAAAACCCAAATTGCCGCTGCCGGCGCAATTTTGATGACTCTGTCTCATGACATCTATAGTTTGAATTATAAACAATAAACCGTAGTTATTGTAGAGGCGAAAGTACTTAAATTTAGGCCTCATTTTAGTAACAAAAAGTACCGAATCCATTGCCCAAAAGTACTTTTTTGCTGTAACCTGAGTGGTTAGACCGACGGGCTTTGCAAGCTAAATTCTTGCAAAATCTGGGAGGCCAGGGAGGGATTCAGCACCACCTCCCCATCGAAGACCTGTCGCAGAGCCAAAGCAATTCCTTCAAAATCATCTTTGCCGTTCCGCTCAATATAGCCACGTGCGCCCGCTTT
>CAZDMM010000252.1:0-9157 GCA_964505845.1 uncultured Caldilineaceae bacterium | reverse complement strand
CAGTAATAACCACCTCGTTCATCACATCCCCATTTTTGAGGGCGTTGACCACATCCTGCCCTTTGGTGACTTTGCCAAAGACGGTGTGTTTGCCATCAAGGTGGGGCTGCGGGCCGTGGCAGATAAAGAATTGGGAGCCGTTGGTGTTGGGACCGGCATTGGCCATGCTCAGGCTGCCGGTTTCGTGTTTTTGGCGGGAGTTGCCGCGGGTTTCATCCTCAAACTTGTAGCCGGGGCCGCCGCGACCATCGCCGTTGGGGTCGCCGCCCTGGGCCATAAAATTGGGGATGACGCGGTGAAAGGTCAGCCCGTCGTAAAACTTGTCGCGGGCCAAAAAGACAAAGTTGTTGACCGTTTTGGGAGTATCGGCGGCAAAAAGGTCCAGGTGAATGTCGCCTTTGTTGGTTTTAATGGTCGCCTTATACGTCTTTTTGGGGTCAATGACCATATCGGGGTATTTGCTATATTGTTTTTTAGCCACAGAGATTCTCCTTTATAAAAATTATGACGTAGGGAGTATGAAGTAGGGGTTTTTACGCTTACTTCCTACTCCTTACCTCCTAATCCCTACCCAATTCCATTGGCGCGCCGAGGCGGATGATTTTAGGCCGATTTTGGCTGACATTGCGGGTGGCATTGGCCGTATCAACCACCAGCCTGGCTTCATTGACTACCCATTGGTAATCCACGTGGCGATGAGGGGTCAGGATAATCACCCCGTCGGCCTGAGTTAATGTTTCAGCCGTGAGCGGCGCGTTCTCAAAGGTCATTTTCTCCTTAAGCACAATATCTCCGCCCACCCGGAAACGGGGCACGTAAGAGTCGTGATAAGATACCTGCGCGCCTTCGCGTACCAGCAGCTCGATGACCCGTTCGGCGGGCGAGTTGCGGGCATCATCAATGTTGGGCTTAAAGGCCACGCCCAGCACCAAAATTTTGGCCCCGCGCAGGCTTTGGCCGCGCAAATTAAGGGCGCGCCCGACCAGTTGGACGGTGTGATAGGGCATATCGCCGTTGACTTCGGCGGCTAACTCGATGAAGCGGGTGTAGAAGTCGTACTCCCTGGCTTTCCAGGAGAGATAATAGGGGTCAACCGGAATGCAGTGCCCGCCCACCCCGGCCCCGGGATAAAAGGGCATAAAGCCAAAGGGCTTGGTTTTGGCCGCCTCGATCACCTCCCAAAAGTCAATGCCCATCCGCTCCGAAAGTATAGCCAATTCGTTGACCAGGGCAATATTGACGCTGCGGAAAATATTTTCCAGCAGCTTGGTCATTTCGGCGGCGCGGGGTGAGGAGACGTAATGAATGTGAGGGGTCAGGTGGGCTAACAACTCGCCGGTGAGGTGGGCCGACTCTTGAGTAATGCCGCCCACCACTTTGGGGGTATTCTCAACGGTAAAATCGGTGCGGCCGGGGTCAATGCGCTCCGGCGAGAAGGCTAAAAAGAAATCCCGCCCGGCCTTCAGGCCAGTTTCTTCCAGAATGGGCTGGACCACTTCTTCGGTGGTGCCGGGATAGGTGGTGCTTTGTAACACGACCAGTTGGCCGGAGTGCAGGCGCGGCGCAATCCCCTGGGCGGCCTGGCGCACAAAGGTTAGATCGGGCGCTTTCATGGAGTCAAACGGGGTCGGCACGCAGATGAAGACAACGTCAATTTCGCGCAGGGCGTCGTAGTGGGTAGTAGCCAGCAGGCGGTTGGCCTGGGCCAGGGCCGCTACCTCGGCCGAGGGTACATCGGGAATGTAGCTGAGGCCCTGCTTGAGCGAGTCAACCTTGGGGGCGCTGGCGTCAACCCCGGTTACGGTGTAACCGGCTTTAGCCAGCCCCACCGCCAGGGGCAGGCCGACATACCCCAGGCCAATGACTCCCACATGCGCGGATAGGTTCTTTATTTTGGTCAAAAGGTGGTTGTACATGGGGGATACTCCAACTTTGGTAGGATAATCTTCTCGGAAGCTTTGGTAATGGCCGGGTGTTGGCATGAGTCAGCTTCCGGGAAGGTACAGTATCAAATTTAGCCAGCTTTAGCTAGCTGATTTTCAATATCGGAAATAAATTTATCCCAATTGGCGGCCTCAGAGGCGGGAGCTACGCTCTTAGCCTGGTTGGCGGCATTAAGAGCTTCCTGTAACTGTCCTTTTTGCTGATAAAGAATGGCCAGGTTCTTTAAACTATCGTAGTCGTTAGGTTTTTGCTGCAAGACAGTTTGATTGGCCTGAATCGCTTCATCCAGGCGGCCTTGCTGGGCATAGATAAAGGCTAAACCGCTGTTGGCTTCAACATCGTTGGGGTTGTTTTGCAGCAGCCGTTGGTAAACGGTTTGGGCCTGCTCAAATTTTTTGAAGCCCAGGTAAAGGTTGCCCAGTTCGCGTAAGGTTCGCTCCGAAGCGTCGCCCAGGTTTACGGCTTGTTCCAGGTAGGGGAGGGCCTCTTCGGGCTGATTTTGCAGGTGATAAGCGTGTCCCACTGCCCAGGGTAAAACGGCGTCGGTGGGACGCTGCGCCGCCGCCTGCTGGATGACTGTAATCAGGTTCTCCATTTTGTTGGCCGACTGGTAGAAATTGAAGCGCTGCTCCACAAACTGGTCAAAGAAATCGTTGCCCAATTTGATGGCCTGGCTGTGGGCTTGAAGGGCTTCGTCAATATTTTGCATGGCGGCGTAGGTGTCGCCCAACAGGATCCAACTGGGTGGATATTTCGCGTCAATCGAAACCGAGATTTTAAGCCGTTCAATGGCTTTGGCATAATCGCCCAGGATGTAATAGGTTTGGCCCCACAAATTGTGGTAAATAACGTTGGAGGGGGCCAGGATGGTGGCTTTTTCAAAATAGGTGAGGGCATCCTGAAAACGGCTGCGGTCAAAGGCCTGGCCCAGGGTAAAGTAGTAGCGGCCCATATTGCCGGTATTATCGGGGTTGTAAGGGTTGATGCGCCGGGCTTCCAGGGCAATGCGTTCGCCTTCGCGCCAGGCAAAATCGCGCTGTTTTTGCTCCAGCCGGGTATCCTGGGCCATCAATTGGTAGTCCAGGGCCAGCATGAGATAATAAAAGTCCTCGTCGCTGTCAATGGAGCGGCCTTTTTCATGCAGGGCAATGGCATAATCCCATTGGCTGCCGCTGCGGTATCGTTCGCCCTCTTTGAGGTAGATGTCGGCCCGCACTACATCCACATTTTTAAACCAGATCACCGCTACGGTAGCCAGCACCAGCGGTGGGTACAGCCACCAATTTTCGGCCCGCCAAAAGGCCAGGCGGCGATTTTGCCGCCACGACAGGGTAAGGGCAAAGAGCAGCATGAGGATGAAGAGGAAAACATAAAACATCACAAAGCCGCCCGTAATCACATCAGCGGCTCGAATTACATCGGCGGGATTGGCTACGGTAATCCGCTGCGATAATTGGGTCTGGTGGGCCGTCATATAAATGAAAAAGTAAATGAGGGAGGGGATGGTATACAGGGCGGCCGCTCGCGGCAGATTAATCGCACCACCCCACTCGTTGCGCCGCACGGCCAGGTCGGCCAGGGCAATGGCTAAACCGGCCAGAAAAGTGATGACCATCATCCACAACAAGCTCATGCTATCCTGATTTTCAGCAGTAAATTGGAATTGCGGGGTGATAAAATCAAAGGTGAGGATGATGAGAATAATGGCCATAACCAACCCCTGGCTGCCAATCCAGCTATCTTGACTTTCGCCCTGTAGAGGCAGTTCGCGTCGGGAGGAGCCGGCCGGGATGGATACGGACGCTTTGCGATTTTGGGCAGCGGCGCGTTGGGCGCGGCGGGCGCGGCGGCTGCGGGCAGTTTCGGCGGCCGGCTCGGCTAAGGGCGCGTTCAACGGCTCGGATGTTTCTGTTTCCGGGGCCGGTTCGGCGGCCGGGATATGCATGCGGAACAGGGCCAGCATCAAGCCGGCGTAGACCCAGAAGTAGGTGTAGGTGGCGGCAATAGAGAACACAAAGTGAACTTCAATAAAATGGCCCACAAAAGCGCCCATCAGGCCGATTAACAGCAGGGGATGGGCGGAAAATTGGATGGCCTGGGTTCGGGCCGGCTGCGAGACCAGGGCTTGCCACAATAAATGCCCCATGCTGCCGGCGACCAGTCCAAACGGCAAGCCGAGCGGCACAAAGGTGAGGCCCTGATCGGCGACATAGGCGGCTATGGCTCCGCCTATCCCCCCGGCAATGAGCAGCAGGATGAGCCGGCGTTGGCTGCCCCGGTCGGGGGCCCAGCCCAACCAGGAGAGGCCATAATAAAAGATGCTGACCATCAAAAAGTAAAAGGCCAAAAAGCCCAGTACCCCGGTAATCACCAGGCTGTCCATGGTTTCGTTGTGAGAGCGGTCGGCGGAGCTGCCCCGGTTTTCCACATAAGCCAGCTCAACCGGGTAAACATAGGCAAACGCATTGAACATAGACTCCGGGCCATAGCCTATCAGGGGTCTGACGGCGTTGAAGGCGTCAGGCGGGGCCACATCGTCGCCGGGGATGCCCAGGGGCGGATGAGGAGCTACTAATTGCATAGCAGCATCCCAAATCAAGACGCGCACCTTGCCGGTGCCTTCGGTTTCAACCACGTTGGCCAGCCGGCTGAGGTAAGGAAGCTCGCGGATAACGTTCAGGTAGGGGTCCAGAGCGGTGCCGCGAATATTTAAAACCAGAACAAAGCCGATAGCGGCTGCGGCCACCCCCAACCAACTGAGCCAGAGCCAGCGCCAGCCGCTGTCGGAGGCGGCCATAAAAATATAGAGGGCAAAAAAGCCCAACAGCGCCCCGATGGCCGCGCCCAGGAGAGCGACCGCTTCAACGGCGTAATGAAGGGAGAGTAATAAATTTTCTAAACCCAGGCCAATCAAAAAACCGATACTGCCTCCGGCCGCGCCGGCTAAAGCTAAAAGTCCCACAAAGCCCAGGCCAAAGCCTATCTCTTTGAGGGATAGCCGGGCAGGGTTGGTATGGGATTGGCGCAATATCAAAAAGAACAGCAAGCCCATCATAAAAACGCTGGCCAGGATGCCCAGCATCGGGCCGCGGCTCAAGCTGAATACAACGGTCACAACCTGGATCACCAGGGTAAAGATGTAAATGGCGGCCAGGATGGTGTGGCCCCAGGAGGCTTGTTCTTCCTTGATAATGGTGGTCATCGACTCGATCAATCGGCTCAAGGTGAGCGGAATGGTCATGGTTAAATACGAAGCCACAAAGATAGCGTTGCCCATATTGGCGGCCACCCGTGCTGTGACGTCGCCGGCCCAAGGCAAAGGGTCCAGGCCATATTTTTGGACAATACCATACAGACTGATGGGGATGCTGGTGACAATGACGGTGGTGACCAGGCGGTCTACCTGCTCGCGGCTGCGCAGGTTGCCGGCGGTGAGCGCAAACAAAACGATGTAAGAGAGGGTGGAGTAGGCGCCTTGCATGCGCTGGTAGGAACCCCACAAACTCACCGTAGGCGCAAGCGAGAAAATAGTGCTGATGATATAGACAAATACCAGTAGGGCAGTGGGGAGAGAAAGAGGAGTCTTAAGCCAGCGCCGCCAACGATCAGATAAAGACTGGGTTGACTCGCCGGGAGCGCCGAGTCCTTTTTCAACCACCGCAATAACCCAGGCCAGAGACATTACCAATACAATAGAGCGGAGCAGGGTGATTTTATCCGGCTCAAAGGTGCGAGCAGAATAGATGTTAAAAAAGAGGGGCACCGCGATGACAGCCGCCAGCCAGCCGGCTTCAATGATTTTGTCGCAAAACAAAGCGAGTTTAGTTCTCACAGATTTTTTCCCTGAAAAGATATGGTCACATTATAGCACAACTAAACCAACTTGCTAACCTTTTTGTAGAGTCTCAGTTAGCAGATTGGCTAGTTGTTTAGCCTGGGCTTGTCTAGAATAGTTTTCTATAACAGCCCGGCGACCGTTGAGGCCCATTTGTTGGCACGCAGCGGGATCAGCCCTCAATTCTAAAATCGCCTTAACCAGCGCCGTAGGATTTTCAGGCTCTATAAACAAGCCAGCCTGGGCCTGTAGTAGGGCTTGTTTGGCTTCGCCATTGATGCTAACGAGCGTAGGCCGTTGGCAGGCCCAGGCGTCAAACATTTTGGATGGTAATGCTCCTTCAAATAAGGCTAAACGCCGTAGCGGCACTAAGGTTACTGCGGCCGCTGATAAAAAAGCTGGCATATGGGTGTGGGGAACTTCGGGGTGAAAAGTGATATTAACAAGGTTTCGCTGCTGCGCCAAACTCATCATCTGCTCTTTGACCGGCCCCTCGCCCACCAATAGAAAATGGATGTCAGGTTGTGAGGATAGCAAGAAGGCTGCCTCAACAATGGTTTCAAGCCCTTGGGCTAAACCGTGAATACCGGCATACATCACAATAAATTTATCTTGTAAGCCCAACTGTTGTCGTACCGCTTGCCCGGCTTCAGGTTGAAAGTAAAACAGGTCTACATTGGCCCCATTAAAGATCAGGCTTAATTTGTCTGGGGCATAGCCACGTTCGATCAGCCGGTTGTAAATGCCTTTGGTAACAACGATGATCTGTCTGGCTCGCTGATAACATGCCTTTTCTAACCATTCCGAAAGCATAATTGCCTTGGGGTTGCTTAATTCTCCCATGGCTACGGCTGACTCAGGCCACAAGTCGCGCACCTCAAATAAAAGAGGAATTCGGCGTAGATAGCTTATGGCTAAAGCCGCTCCGCCCACAAACAGCGGCGGTGAGGTAGCATATATGGCATCATACTTACCTTTGACTAGAAATAGACCCGCTAAAGCCGCATTGATCATGTAACTGAAATAGAAGACCAGACGGGTGCGAAAGTTTTTGGTGGGTGAGGTCTTTACCCAAACCCGAATTACTTCAATACCATCCAATTCACTGCGTTCAAGCCATTTGCCGTGATACGTGGGCGGAATGATGCCTTTGGGGTGGTTTGGAAATTCGGTAATAACCGTTACGTGATGGCCTGTTGTTACCAGACTACGGGCCATTTCATAGGCTCTGGTTTGAGTAGCGCCTACTTCCGGTGGAAAATATTGGGATAGATAGAGAATACGCATTGTGGCCTAATTTAAGATAAAAACCCTGGCCCAAGATTCCAGAATGAAGTAACGAAAGAAGAAGTCACTGGAGAGCAAGGGCCGTTGTCCTTTGGTAAAAGCTTCAAAATGATCTTGTAAATCTGGTAAGTTAATTAAAGTTGGCAAAAAAAGAGCATTTTGGAAAGTTTGCCTGATATCCTGTTTGAGAGCTTGCCGAAACCAATCATCTTCTGGGGTGGCAAAGCCCAGCTTGTCTTTACGTTTGAGGATTTCTGGCGGCACCTTACCTTGCGCGCCGCGCCGGAGACAATATTTAGTCCAACCGTCCCGAAGTTTTAAGTTAAGCGGCAGCGCTGCGACAAATTCAACCAGGCGATGATCCAAAAACGGTACACGCGCTTCACGCGAAAAGGCCATTGAATTTTTATCTTCATATCGCAGCAAAACCGGCAGACTAAAACGAGTCATATCTGATTTGATGCGCTCACCCAAATTATCAGATAACCCCAAATTCAACCCTGTACCAGCAAATTGAGCCGCTAACGAAGGCTCTAATAAGCTTTGAGCTACGGCTACCGAGCCGAACTGTTTTCCTTGAAGATAACGTAAACCACGCTGTAACTGTAATGTTTTTAACACATCCCAGGAGCCAAAATGTTTTAATAGTTCGCTCAAACCGTACAGAGGCTGTCCCTGGCGCAGCAAGTTTAAGCCATAAAACAGGTAGAACTTACGATAGCCGAGCAACTGCTCATCAGCCCCTTGACCATCCAGCAGCACCGTAACGCCGTTCTCACGGGCCAAACGCATCACTGTCCATTGGGCGTAAATACTGGTGCTGGCAAATGGCTCTTCTTGGTGACAAATGAGTTGGGGCAATTCAGCCCGAAAGTCGGTGGGTTGCGGAAATACTTTATGGGCCAAAGCCCCACTCCATTGCACTACCCGGTCTATGTGAGGCTGTTCATCCACCGGGCTATGGTGGTAGCAGGCCGAAAAGGTTTGTTGGCGAGACCCCACTGAGGCCGCTTTGCTCTCTTTGATAAGTTGGCTAATTATGGAAACTACGGTTGAGGAGTCCAGCCCACCGCTTAAACAAGAACCTACCGCCACATCGCTGATCAGGTGTGACCGAACTGCCTCGGTAAACAATTCAAAAAAACGTTCGGACAGATCGGCCACTTGCGGTTCTGGAAATGTAGCAACTTCGTGATTAACCTCAAAATCCCAATAACGCTCCAAGCGAATCTGGTTATTAGTCTCAACCAGCATGGTATGCGCCGGGGGTAATTTGTGAATGCCGGTGAAGAAAGTCTCATCCGTGTGGTCCAGTATCCCCAGAGTTAAAAAATCATAGATCAACTGCTGGTTAGGGCTGGGGTTGGTTTCCAAAACCGCCAAGATCGCTTTGATTTCTGAAGCGAACAGCAGGCGGTTGGCGTTGCGATAATAATAAAGCGGCTTGATGCCAAAACGATCACGCGCCAAAAAAAGTTGATGTTTAACCTCATCCCACAGGGCAAAGGCAAACATGCCGTTAAAATGGCTGACACATTGAGGCCCATATTCTTGATAAGCATGTAAGATAACTTCGGTATCGCTGTGCGAGGTAAAGTGATGCCCACGGGCTTCAAGTTCGGTTCGGATTTCGAGATAGTTGTAAATTTCACCGTTAAAAATTAACCAGGTAGACCCATCTGGCCCCGGCATGGGCTGATGACCGGCCGGCGAAAGGTCAATGATGGCCAGACGCCGGTGTCCCAAACCGATGGGGCCGTTTAGATACAGCCCGGCATCGTCGGGGCCGCGATGCCGGATGGAGTCGGTCATTTTTTGAATCAGTTCACCCGACGGAGAAACCTGTGAATTAAAGGCTAAAACGCCGGCCAGTCCACACATATCAACATCCTTACAAAATTATCAATAACTCAAACTTAAGGTATGGATTGAAATTTGGCTGGTTTGGGAGGACGGGTCTATCAAATGCAAGCGGAAGTACTGCCAGGCCGTGTCAAACTGGGGTATCGGAATAGTACCCGTTTTTAACCTGTCTTGTTAGCAATACCATCGCCACTTAAGCAGGATTAACTCGGCCAAGTTGAGCGATAT
>CAZDMM010000251.1:0-9212 GCA_964505845.1 uncultured Caldilineaceae bacterium | reverse complement strand
CTTGTGCTGGCCAAAACCTGGGCCAAACCTCCGTTAAAATTTTAGGTTGACAACGACCCCACCTATGATACAATGACTGTAGACGGCTCAGTTACTCTTGCCAGGGACAACCTCGTTACTTGATTAGAACCTGATCTATCTTACCTCAGCAAGACCCGGTTGGTGCAGTGATGAAGCGCCTCAATCTGAGCTGGTCTAACCAGGCAGACCGATCGGCTTGACTATGTGGCGATTACTCCGACAACTGCTTAACTTCTTTAACTCTCGAATACGCTTTAAGATTATTTTGCCTTATGCCGTACTGACCATCATGGTGGCCATGATTGGGGTATATTTAAGTACGCGTTTAATTGCCAGCTCTCTGGATGAGCGTTTTACCCGGCAGTTGATTGAGGCGGGCAGTTCGGTAGCAGACAGTTTGGCCCAGCGAGAACAAGCCCATTTATCGCAGTTGAACGCCATTATCTTTACCGAAGGCGTTTCTGAGGCGATTATGGCGAATGATCGCTCTAAACTTCAAACTCTCATTTTTCCCCTGGTAGTAGTAAATAATAATAAGAATCTTGACCGGGTTGACATTGTTAACCTCACAGGCCAACAACTGCTAGAAATTCACCACCCCCCTGGCGCCGATACGGTAGAGGATTATACCATTTCGCATGGAGCGGATTTGTCGGGCTGGCCGGTAGTGCAAAAAGTGGTGAGTGGGGTGGTGGATGAGTTTGGAGACAAGTATATCACCTTAACTCAAGTGGATGGTAACTACATGTTTATCACCGTTGGCCCGGTGAAACAAGAGGGCAAGGTGGTGGGGGCGGTTTTGGTCAGTAGTTATGTGCGCGACTTGCTCGGCACGCTGGCTCACGCCACTTTTTCTGATGTCAGCCTCTATGACCTGAAGGGGCGTTTGCTGGGGACTACGCTCAACGCCAGCGCCGAGGATTCGCCCCGCTTGAGGCTGAATGACCTTGAGGTGCGCAAACTATTAACCGAAACCGACGAGTCCAGTTTGCGCCGGAATGTTTTGGTAGATCAACGTGAGTACGCTTTGCTCTACGGGGTTTTCAAGGCCAGGGGAGAACCTTTAGGGTTGTACTCGGTGGCTCTCCAAACCACGCCCATCAACTCATATGGAGAGACGGCGCGCAATACCATGGCCTTAATTTTTGCGGCGGCGCTGCTGTTAGTTTTTGGCATCGGTTATTTTATGGCCAATACCATTACCGGGCGTTTGCAGCATCTTATGGAAAACGCTATCGCCGTAGCCAACGGTGATTTTACCCGGCGGACCCGGATTTCCTCAGATGATGAGATAGGCTCGCTGGCTAACTCACTGGATCACATGACCGAGAGCCTGGCCAACTATACCAGCGCCTTGCAGAAACGGATTGATGAGTTAACCGCTTTATATGAGGGCAGCACGGCCGTTACCGTAAAATCGGGGCTGAATCTGGAGCATGTGCTGCAGGCGGTTACGACCAGCGTCAAAGAAGTGCTCCGGGGCACCGACCAGGTAATGGTGTATTTGCTGGATGAAAGCGGGCATTTGCTCACCCCACGGGCTGCCACCTCAATTGAGATTGGCGGGTTGCCTAATTTGGCCTTTGAAGAGATGAGCGAATTACGGCTGTGGCTGGCTGGTGGAAAGCCCCACTCGGTGCGCCTGGCGCAGATAAATAACCACTCCCTCAATGGCAGCTTTAAGTTGGCCGGTTCTATGGAAGTTTTGGTGGCCCCCTTACTGGCCAACCAGGAGATTGTCGGCATGCTGCTGCTAACCCCTCATCAAAGCTATCCTCAGCATGAACTTCTGGAAGAGGATAATGAGCGGTTGTTGGGGACCATAGCTAACCAGGCTGCTATTGCCATCAAAAATGCCCAACTGTTTGAGGCAACCCAGCATGCCTACGAAGAGCTGCGTAAGCTAGATGATTTAAAAACCCAATTTATCAACATCGCTGCCCATGAACTGCGCACCCCCCTGGGGGCCATGATGGGCTATGCCAGTTATGCTGAAAAAAGAGCGCCGGATAAACTAAAAAAATCAATGCGTTTTATGGTGGCCAGCACCGTGCGCATGCGGACCATGGTTGACGCCATGCTCACCATTCAGCGTTTGGATGCCGGCACTGCCTTTTTGCGTTTGACCACGATGGATATTCGGGATGTGATTGGAAAAGTAGTGAGTGATTTTGAGGCCATGGCCGAGCTAGAAGGACACTCCCTAACAGTTGATCTGCCGGCGGAACTGCCGCTGGTTGAGGCTGACCCCGAAAAGATTGGGCTGGTCTTATCCAACCTGGTCTCAAACGCTATCAAATTTACGCCCGAAGGCGGCTCTATTGTCATTGGCGCTAAAGATTATCTCAAAGGCGTCCTGGTCAGCGTGAGCGATACGGGTGCGGGCATTGCCCCCGAAGAGCAGGAACGCGTCTTTGAGCGATTTTACCAGGTGAGAGCCGGGCATATTGCCGGGCATGGCGGCATTGGCCTGGGCTTACCCATTGCCAAACAATTGGTAGAACTGCACCAGGGCCAAATTTGGTTAGACAGCCAGTTAGGCCAGGGCACAACCTTTTATTTTACCATTCCTCAAGAAACGCCGGTGGCTGCAACGGTATCTCAGCCCAGAGCAACCAGTTCCTTTTTCCAAAAAGCCAAGGCTCTATTATTAGAAACGGAGGTTGGCTGACCCAGATTTTACCGGGATGACAGGTTCATCCGGTGATCATATTAAAAGGCTGATCAAAAGCACGTTATGGAATCTTACACTCATCAATCAAAGGAGGTTGATCAGACCCGGCGGCGCATCTTTCGTCTTGATGTGTTGCTACTCGCTTTCCTTTTGATTGGTTGGTCTCTCATCTTTGCCACCGCTACCCTGGGCCTGCAGCGAGAAGAGCAGGTCTGGTTAGGGGTAGGGCTAACTTCTGTGCGGTCGGCGGATTATAGCGCAGCGCCCACCGCAGCCCCTAAATTGGCCCGAATTGAACCAGAAGGTGTTGAGGCGGTAAGACAAGATCAGTTGTTACGGGCCACGCCTCCCACTGCTTTTCCGGCCGCGTTGACACCCCCAACCCCAACCCCAACCGCTGTGCCAACTTCAGCCTGGTTAGAGGTGAATGCCGGCGGCCCTTATCAAGGGCTTGAGGGCAGCCCTATTACGGTTACGGCTTACAGCGACAACTCGTTGTTGGGTCTGGTGCCGGGGGTAATTACCTATCATTGGGATAGCGATAATGATGGGCAGTATGATGACGCCGAGGGCAGGTCTACCTTGCTGGTATTTTATGATGAGGGCCAATATCCTATTGGGGTTGAAGCAATCAACTGGTTAGGGCAAAGTGGCCGGGCTGCTGCCCTGGTAAATGTTAGCAATGTGCCGCCCCTGGCCAAGTTAGAGCCAGAGGCCAGGGCCGAAGAAGGCCAGGAAATTGCTTTTTCTGCCGCTGTTTCTGACCCAGGCCATGATTTTTTGCAGTATGAGTGGGATTTTGGCGATGGCAGCCCCCACCTCAATGATACCCTCACCCCGCAGCACACCTATGGCGATAACGGCGATTATACGGTGCGCCTGCGGGTTCGTGATAACGATGGCGGCGTGTCAGAAGCTGCCATGCTGGCGCGGATAGAAAATGTGCAGCCTGTGGTAGAGGCCGGGCCTGACCAGGTTAGCAATGAAGGTGAAGAGGTTAATTTTAAGGGCAGCGCCAGCGACCCCGGCGCCTTTGAGGATTTAAATTATGCCTGGGATTTGAATTATGATGGCCTTAACTTTAATACCGATGCTGTTGGTCCAACCGCCTCAACCACTTATTCTGATGGGCCGGCCATCATCTTTGCCGCCCTGCGAGTGACCGATAAGGATGGCGAGTATACCATTGATACCGTCAAGACAACCGTTAAAAATGTTTCGCCGGTGATTGGCAGCGTTGCCAGCGATGGCCCGGTGGGTGAAGGTTTGCCCCTGGCCCTGACCGTGCAGGCCAGCGATGTGGCCGATGATCGTCTGCGCTATGCCTTTGATTGGAACAATGATGGTAAATTTGAGGTGATAGATTACGTGGAGACGGCCTCCAAAATCTGGTTCAACCAGGGAGATTACCCGGTGCGAATCCGGGTTGATGACGGCGATGGCGGCGAAGCTTTTGCCACTACCACCGCTTCTATTTTTAATAGACCCCCGGTGGCCGTGGCTAACGTGGGAAGCAGCGCCCTGGAAGGTTCACCCGTTACCTTTGATGCCAGCGACTCAAACGATCCCGGAACCGGTGATGTGTTAACCTACCAATGGGCCTTTGGGGATGGGGCCGGCGCCGCCGGGGTCAACGTGACCCACGCCTACGCCGATAACCGGGTTTACAGCGCCACTCTCACGGTGACAGACGATAGCGGCCAAAGCAGCACCGCCGCTGCAACCGTGACCGTGCTAAATGCCAATCCCACCGTCCAGGCTGGCCCGGACCAAACACTGGATGAAGGCGTCAACATCCCGTTTGCCTTTACGGCCTCAACCGCTGATCCTGGCCCGGCCGACCAGCTTGGTATCGCCTGGGATTTTGATTACCAAAACGGGAATTTTACCTCGGAGGCTGCGGGAGCGGGGGGTACTTATGTTTATCCCAGCCTGGACGGGCCGGCGGAGCGCTGGGTAGCGGTGCGTGTCCGCGATGATGATTATCCGGCCCCGACTGGCGGCGGTGGTGAAATTGGAGAGGCCCTGGATACGCTCAAGCTCACCATAAAAAATTTGCCCCCCTGGAATGTGAAAGCAGGAGGGCCTTACACCGGGCTGGAAACAGACCGCCTTATTTTGACCGGAACCGGCGAAGATGCGCCGGCCGATGCCCCCGGCTTGACCTATGCCTGGGATTTAGACAGCAATCCTTTAACCTTTGAGGTGGCCGGCAACCCGGTTAGCCATGTTTGGAATAGGGCCGGGACCTACAATATTAGATTGCGGGTAACAGACAAGGATGGCGGCGAAGGCTTTGCCTCGGCCCGCGTGGAGATTGGCAACGCACCCCCCACCGCCGAGGCCAACGGCCCTTACACCACCACCGTCACCACCCCCATCACCCTGACGGCTGTTGGCAGCAGCGACCCGATCGGTGAAGCCTTAACCTACCAGTGGAACTTTGGCGATGGGAGTCTTTCGCCTGTTACTACCAATACCCTGGTCACGCACGTGTATACCGATGATCGCGTCTACTCGGCCACGTTGCGGGTAACCGACAGCCGCGGCGCAAGCGATACGGAGTCAACCCTGGTTTATGTGCAGAATTTGCCCCCCACGGCCGTGGCCGGGGCCAATCCTACCAGCGCCGATAAATACACCCCCATTGATTTTAGCGCCGTTGGCTCTACCGACCCGGATGACCCCCTGGCCGTGCTGCAGTATCAATGGAACTTTGGCGATGGCAACGGGGCTAATGGTCTTAATGTGACCCATCCGTATACTAGAAGTGGAGTTTACACCGCCACCGTAACGGTAATAGATGACGATAACGCCGGGGCTGCGGCCGGAGTGGTCGTTACTATCAATAATGCTCCACCGGTGGCCGCCGCCGGCCCCGATCAAACCGTGCTTGAGGGCAGTACGATTAATTTTGATGGCAGCGGCTCCACCGACCCCAACGGTGATGCGCTTACGTATCAGTGGGACTTTAATTACGACGGCGTAAATTTTGATGTAGATAGTACAGGCATCCAGGTATCGTACATCTTTGCTAACGGCCCGGCCAGCGTCACCGTCGCTCTGCGGGTTTGGGATGGCGATACCGGCTTTAATATTGACACGCTTCAGGTGACGGTTGAAAACGCGCCGCCGCTGGCCGCTGCCGGCCCGGATCAAACCGTGTTTGAAGGCAGCCGGGTTGATTTTAATGGGAGCGGTTCCACCGATCCCGGCCGGAATGATACCTTGAGCTATGAGTGGGACTTTAACTATGACGGAACCACCTTTGATGTGGATGGAACCGGCCCGCAGCCCTCTCATACCTATCTCGACGGCCCGGCCAGTTTTGTAGTAGCCTTGCGGGTGAGCGACGGGGAGGGAGGCGTGGCCCTGGACACACTCCAGGTTACGGTGAACAATGCCAATCCCACCGCCGTAGCCAGAGCCGACCAAAGCGTGGTAACGATTGGGCAAACCGTTACCTTTGATGGTACGGCTTCAAGCGATCCCGGTCTTAACGATATTTTGACCTACCAGTGGGATTTTGCCTATGACGGCTCTAACTTTACCCCAGATGCCACAGGTGCGGGTGTGACTAATTCTTGGACGATAACTGGTACTTATACTATAATGTTACGGGTAGAGGATAATAATGGAGGGTTTGGTACCGGTACGGTGATGGTTCAAGTCAACGATGTGCCTTGACTCTGGGGTGATTCCGACGAACCAAGGGGTCAGGCCAGGTAAACTGGATTAATTTCTGGAAAATAATTGGTTCTTCCCCCTGGATGGTACATCAAGGATAAGGAGAAATTAATGGCCGGTCATTTTAATTCGACCTTAATTCCCAAACGGGCTTTGAAATATTTTGAAGCGAATCGGCATGTTCTGGTAATTGAGGATGATAAAGTTTTAGGCCAAATGGTTACGGAGATCTTGGATGATGTAGGGTTTGAAGTAACTACCGCCACCAATGGTCGTATTGCTTTTGAAAAACTAAAGCACCAGCACATTGATTTTATTGTGCTTGACATTCTGCTGCCAGAAATGGATGGTTTTGAGATTTACGCTCAATTACAGGCCCGGCCGGAAACCAAAGATATTCCGGTTATGTTGGTAACTGCCTGGGCCGACGAGCGGAACATTGAGCGAGCCTCTCAAATGGGGATTCAGCACTTTTTGCCCAAGCCTTTTACCGAAGATGAACTGCTCTACACCATTCTAACCCTGTTGGTTGATAGTTCTCGCCGCAAAGAAAAGTAACCTGTTCAACCGGCCCATTGACGAGGGAAGCTATGACAAATCCAAAACAAGTATATATTACCATCGAGTGGCAAGAACAAGGCCCGCTAGAGTCAACGGGCCGCCGCCTGTGGCGGCGTGAGCGGAAAGTATATACGGTTGAAGATTATCCTCAGCGTATCCCATGCAACAACCCTCACTGTGAGGATGGCGGCTTTGATATCGGTGAGAAAATCGCGCTTTTGTTATCCTCTCAGGAGAATAATGAACAAAACTCGCTCATTTGCCGCAATGCTATTAATAAAGAACGCCAGAAGCGCTGTTTGCACATTATTACTTACTCCATTGCCTGTGTGCGCCCGTACCAGCGCCAAAAACCTCAAGTGGTAGCCGGCGAAGGGAAGGCCATCCCTTAAGCCCGGCTCACCGCCAACAAAAAACCCCGTTTTTGACGGGGTTTTTGTTTGTTTGATTACACGCCGGCAAACCGATAGCCAATCCCATGCTCGGTCAGGATATAACGGGGGCGACGCGGGTCTTCCTCAATTTTGCGCCGCAGCCGCCAAATATACCACTTGACGCTATTTAAACTGGCGTCGGCGTAGTACGGCCACACATTCTCAAAGATAACCTCAATCGGCAAAACTCGGTCGGCATGCCTGGCCAGGTAAAGCAAAAGATCATACTCGGTTGGCGTCAAATCAATGATTTTATTGCGGGCCAAAACCTGGTGATTGGTGGGGTCTATCACCAGGTCGCTGCCGCCAAATCGCAGCGGTATTGTATCAGAATCTAAGGGCATACGAATCCGGCGCAAAATGGCATCCACCCGGGCTTGCAGCTCTTCGGGATAAAACGGCTTGACCAGATAATCATCCGCCCCCATTCTTAAGCCCTTTAGAATATCTTGCTGTGACCCACGGGCCGATAAAATGATGATGGGCGTTTTAGAAAAACCTCGAATAGAACGACACGTTTCCCAGCCGTCCATGTACGGCATCATCAAATCAAGAATGATTAAATGAGGTTGTTTTTCGTGGACTAAGGTGACGCCGGCGACCCCGTTTGAAGCTGTGATAACTTCGTACCCTAGGCGTTCCATACTTTGCTGGATAAGTTGTAAAACCAGTAGATCATCATCAATTGCCAAAATTCTTTCTGCCACACTGATACCCTTGCCGACAAGATCTGATTGCAACCCGGATAGTCTCTCCCCCTACTCTCCCATCAATTGCACTATTACCTTACGCGAGCGACGGCGATTGTCAAAATCCAGAAAAACAAATTTAGCTTCTCAATTTTGCGCCCAGTTCCCGTTCCAGTCGCTGTACAATCTTTTGCTGCTGCTTGGCCGCGTCCTTGTCGGTTAAGGTGCGGTCGTCGGCCTGGAAGGTGAGGCTGTAAGCCAGGCTCTTTTTGCCCGCACCAATTTGCTCGCCCCGGAACAGGTCAAACAGGCGCACCTCGGTCAGCAGCGGCCGGCCGGTTTGGGCGATGAGGGCCTGCACCTGCTCGGCCGGAATGGCCTCATCTACGATAACGGCAATATCCTGCTGCACCGGCGGGAAGCGCGGCACGCTTTTGACGACGTGGCCGTCGGGCGCTTGAGCCAGCAGCGCATCCAGGTCAAAATCGGCGACCAGCACCGGCCAATCGCTGTCGGTTTTAAAGTCGTAGCTCTGGGCCACGTGCGGGTGCAACTGGCCCAGCACCCCCACCGCCTGGCCGTTGACCGTTACCTCGGCTACCCGGCCCGGATAGTAGGCCGGCTGCCGGACCGGGCTGAAAACAACGTTTTCTACGTGCAGCCCGCCCAGAATTGACTCAACCACGCCTTTCAAATCAAAGAAATCCACCGGCGACAGGTCGGCCCCCAGCCAGCTTTGCTCCTGGCGGACGCCGGTCATCACCACCGCCAGGCGGCGCTGCTCCTGGGGCAAAATGGCCGCTTCGCCCTCTGCTCCCGGCTGGGGCGGCAAATAGACGTGGCCGATTTCAAACAGTTGCGCCCGCTGGTGATGCTTGCTGTTTTCGGCGGCAATTTCCAGCACGCTGTTGAGCAGGCTGTGGCGCATCACCGCCCGTTCCGGCGTCGAAGGGTTCGCCAGGGTCACGTAAGCCAGGCCGTTGTCCAACAGGCGGGCTTCGGCCTCCGGGGTGGTCAGCCGGTAGGTGATGACCTCCTGCAGCCCGGATTGCACCAGCAAATCGCGCACCCGCTCCTCCCGGTCGAGTGAAACATTGTTGCGCTGCGGCGGCAGTTCGTCGGCCATCTCCGAGACCGGCAGCCGGT
>CAZDMM010000250.1:0-9223 GCA_964505845.1 uncultured Caldilineaceae bacterium | reverse complement strand
CACGTTGGCTTTGCAGCCTACCAAAGCGCAAGCCATCTCACCCCCCAAAATCCCCGCCCCCCCGGTCACAATCACGGAGCGGCCGGTAAAGTCGTACATTTGAGTTAGTTCGGTTAAATTCATGGTTTATCTCCAAAAGGTCTTATCAGGTGACAGTCACTTAAAATAACTTTAAAAGGTCGTATTTAGAAAAACAGCCTCGAATTTTAGGAAGAAGTAACTGTCACCTTTCACATAGGCTACACACTAAACGGCCCAAGATGCCGGCCAAAATGGGTCTCCAACATCCGATAATAGGTTTCTTCATCCCCGCGCAGCGTGTCGAAAAAGGGCTGGCGGAACGGGGCGTGGTTGAGCACCGAGCCAAAGGTGACGTGCAGCACCTCGCGCCCGTGGAAGTCATCCAGCAGGGCCGGCAGTTGAGCATCCGTCCAGGCGTGAACATCAGATACTTTGCCGGCTTCGGCGGAGACGTGGTAGGTGGCCCGGTCGGTGGGGTAGCGTTCCATGGCAAAGGCGACAATCTGGCGGAAGAGGGTCGGGTTCAAATGGGCAATGGCCCGCAGCGCCTCCAGGTAGCTGGTGCCGGCGGTTTTGAGATGCACCAGGTCGCCGGCCACACGGGCGGCGATGGGATAAATGCTAAACTTGTCGGAGCCGGAGTGCAGGCTGAGTTTATACGGGCCGTAACTTTGGGCCACCGCCAGGTGGCGAGTAAAGGATTTTTCAAACTCGGCCAGGTCGCCTTTGTAATCCACACCCTTTTCAAACTCGCCTACGTAGCGCGGGGCCAGGCTGACCCACTTGACCCCCAAGCGCCGCAACTCATGGGCAATGTAGACATGCTCGGCCAGGGTAGTGACCGTTTCCGTTTCATCCACGCTCATTTCCAGTTCAAAGGGCCAGTCTCCCTTAGCCTGGGCCAGGTGGCGATACATGCTGACGGTGTGAGCCACGGCCCGGCCATACTTGGCCATGGCCCGCGCCAGTTCCTCGCCGCTGATGGTCAGGCTAAAGTGGCCCAAATCAAGCGGCCGCTCGGCCAGGCGGCGTTCTGTGTCGGCCCGGTCGCTGTTCAGCACCCGCCAGGGCAGATTTTCTATTTTTTCCGCCAACTCACCGGCCGGGGCATGATTGGCGCTGTTATCTACGTACTCGCCGGGGTCAATAGTAAAAAAGGTATACCCGGCCGCCACGCACATGTCAATATCGTGCGTGGTTTTGAGGTGGTCGGCGTCAGCCCCAAAACCCTCACGCCAGCCTTCTTGAAAGACGCCCCAGGCGGCGTCATCCATCACTGCCTGGGGGGTGCGCCCGGTGCGAGCGTTCTCGCGCATGGACTGCTGGGCCAGGATGGGGGCCATGCTGGAACGGCGAATGGCCCGGATGTGGCCGGGCGTCGCCAGTCCCAGCCGGTCGCCGCAACCGGCCGATTTGCGCAAGCCCAGCGGCCGGGCCACCAAAAACGGCAGCATCGAGCGCAGGGCGGCGGCGTTGTCCGCAGTGGTGGGAGCGATAGTCAAGGTTAATTCAACCCCGTCCACCATCACCGGCTGTCTCAACCCGGCAAAATCGGCCTCCAGTCGGCCGTCCGACAAAACTCCCAAAAATTTCTCAACTCCCCGCCGCCCCAAAAATAACAGCGTCCGCCGGGTCGCCGTGAGGGAACGAGGATAAACATTTAGCCCGCTTAAGGACTCCAACTCCCCGGCCAATGATTGGCCGGCCGCTTCTGCCGGAGGAGGAGCCACCCCCTCGGATTGCAAATAAGTTAATAAGGTCGTCGTCATGGTTTCAGTTCCCTTTTTACCAAGTTTGCGCTTTTTTAGAAACCCGGTTTTTGCTAACTAAAAAGTACCGTTTCCTGGCAGCAAAGAAACTCTTTTAGGTTTAAAAACCGGGTTTCTCCGCTAACTGCTTTTTGTTTGCCTATAGAAAGTTACTATAATCAAGAGACATTTTTTGAAAACTTTTGGAGGTTACCATGTCTCACGTTATTTCCTACACCGCTCCTCCTGTGCGCACTGCCCGCCCGGAAGCTGAACGAGTTGAGACGCTAATTCATCGCCTGAAAAGTCACCCCCAGGTAGACCCGGCCACTATTGGCGTGGTCAAAGCGCCGCTGCGCATCTGCCCCCTGGGCGCTCACATTGACCACCAATTGGGCCGCGTCACCGGCATGACCATTGACCAATCCATCCTCATGGCCTTTGCCCCCACCGGCGACGGCGCTGTGCATGTTGAAAGCTTAGATTTTGAGCCGCCCGTCTCCTTCAACCTGAATGAAGTGCCCGGTTACACCCCGCGCGATTGGGGCAATTATGTGCGGGGAGCCGTGCTGGCTTTGCAACAAAACCATCACCTCAGCCGGGGACTCATCGGCGTAGTGGATGGTGAGATGCCGATTGGCGGCCTCAGTTCCTCCGCCGCCGTTACCATCGCCTATTTGCTGGCGCTGCAAGCAGTCAACCGGCTGCAAGTGGGGCCGGAAACCAACGTGGCCCTGGTGCGCTTTACCGAAAATCAATACATCGGCCTCAACAACGGCATTCTGGATCAGTCGGTAATTCTGTTTAGCCAGCCGCAGCACCTCACCGTCATTGACTGCGAGACTATTCAAGTAGAGCGCATTGCCAGCCCACCCAGCACGCCCGCCTTTGAGATTCTGGTGGTTTATTCCGGCCTGACCCGCGCCCTGGTAGGTACTGATTACAACAACCGTGTCGCTGAATGTCAAGAAGCAGCCCGGCTGCTGCTGGATAAGCCTGACCGGCCCGATCTGCGTCTGCGTCACGTCAACCCCATCATTTTTGAGTCTGCCGGGCAAAAGCTCCCCGCCCATCTGCGGCGGCGAGCCAGCCACTACTTTGGCGAAATGCAGCGTGTCGCCGACGGCATTGCTGCCTGGCGCTCCGGCGACCTGCCTCGCTTCGGGGAACTCGTCTCGGCCTCGGGCGAGAGTTCCGTTAAAAATTACGAGTGCGGCAGCCCGCAGCTTATCACTCTATACGAAACCCTGCACCAGACGCCCGGCGTCTTTGGAGCGCGCTTTAGCGGGGCCGGCTTCCGGGGAAGCTGCCTGGCGTTGATTGACCCCTCCGCCCGCGAAGCCATCGCCGAGGCGATTCACCGCCGCTATCCTGCCGCTCATCCCGGTGAGGCTGAGGCTTACAGCATCCACTTCTGCCAGCCGGATGGGAGGGCGGAGGTGTGCTCGATAGAATGATGTGATGCGTGATAAGTGTAGTGCGTGGTGCGTGTTGCGTAGAAATTAACGCACCACGCAGCACGTTCCTCAATAAACCAGACATCAAACAAACCCAATCTCACCAAAACAATCACCCCGGAGAAACTCTCAATGCAAGCAGTAATTTTGGCGGCCGGCAAAGGGTCGCGCCTCAATCCCATCACCTTAAACCGCAGCAAAGCGATGGTTCCTATCCTCGGCAAGCCTATTGTCGAGCGGGTCATGGAACAGATTGTGCAAAACGGCATCCACAACTTTATCCTGGTGGTCAGCAGCCAGGACAGCGAGGTGGTGCGGTATTTCCAGGAACAATCGGCCTTAAAGGTCAACCTGCAATTTGTAATTCAGCCAGAGCGCCTGGGCATGGCTAATGCCTTAAGCCTGGCTGCCCCATATATCCACGATACGTTCATCTTGTCTGCATGCGACAACCTGACCTCCACCGAGCACGTGGCCGAACTCCTGGCCACCCATCACCACAAAAACGCCAGCGCCACCTTGAGCTTGATGGAGATTGACCTCTCACAAGCCAGCCGCACCGGCATTGTTGATATGGTTAACGGCCTGGTCCGCCGGATTGTAGAAAAACCCTCGCCCGGCGAAGCCCCTTCTAACATTTCCAGTCTGCCGCTCTATGTCTTTTCACCCAGGTTGTTAACCTATCTGCCACAGGTAGCCCCATCGCCGCGTGGTGAATATGAACTGCAAGACGCTATTCAGATGTTAATTAATCATAACGGCCACGTGACCGGCGTGCTGACGCCCAACCGGCTGCAATTGACCAACGCCGCCGATTTGCTGGCCTTGAACCGGCACTATTTAACCACCGGCGGCGACAAACCTCAGCTTGCCCCACAGAGCGTAGGGCCGCATACCCATCTGATTACACCCCTGCGCATCGAGGAAGGCACCACCATTGGCCCTGGCTGCGTCATCGGTCCGCGAGTTTACATTGAGCGCAACTGCCGCATCGGGGCCGACGTGCTCATCAAGGACGCCGTGATTCTCCGTGACACCGTCATTGAAGTTGGGCGGCAAATTGTGGGCGAGGTGGTGTCGTAGTTGGGTGTCAAGTATCAGGTGTCACGTATCAAGTGTCACGTGTCGGGTGTCAGGTAATACTTCTCCACGTGACACTTTCCCACTTGACACTTGACACTCTTTCACGTGACACTTTCCCACTTGACACTTGACACTTTTACACTTGACACTTTTACACTTGACACTTCTTCAGATACTCAATCCCCCGCCTGGCTCCGGTATCGGGGTCGGGTTTGGGCAAAAACTCGCCGGAGACAAAGCCGCTGTAGCCGGTCTCAAACAGGGTGGTCAAAATCCGCTTAAAATCCAGGTGGCCGGCCCCCGGATACCAGCGGTTGGAGTCGGCCACGTGAAAATGGAAGATGCGGCTGCCGCAGGCGCGAATACTCTCCTCAATAGAAGGCTCCTCGATATTCATGTGGAAAGTATCGAGCAGCAGGCCAAAGTTATCGGCCCCCACCCGCTTGATCAAATCCAGGCCATCGGCTACGGAGTGGATCAAATCCGTCTCATAGCGATTGATTGGCTCCAACGCAAAACGCACTCCCAGCGGCGCAGCGGCGGCGGAACACTCTTGCAGCGCCTCCACCAGGTAGGCCATGGACTGCTCGTGGGTTTGTCCGGCCGGGGTCATGCCCCGAATCAGCCCCAGGATAATCACCGCTTGAAAGCGGGCCGCCAGCGGAATGTGGCTTTTGATGCGCTCGATGGCGGCTCGGCGCACGGCCGGGTCCGCGCTGGTAAAAGAGAGCCGCTCTTCGCCCCAGGCCTGCCCGGTGCCGATGGCCGGCACAACCAGCCTGTGTTTTTGAATCACCGCCTCCAGTTCGTCGGCATTGACCAGCTTGGGGTCACGGATGGCTAATTCTACGCCTTCATAGCCGTAACCGGCAATTTTGGCTACATTGGTTTCAAAATCACCCTTAAAAGCCACCGCTTGAAACTGGGCGGCGTGGGTAGAGAGCACAATCGAAAGTCGCATTTTTCCTCCCGCATTTTTTCTCAGGTAGAGGATACCTGTGGTACACTTACTGGCTTATATCTGCCCAGAAAAGTTTTTCCAATCAAGGCGGGGATTTAGAGATTAGGGGATTTTTTCCTTTATTTTTCATCCCCCAATCCCCTAATCCCCGCAGAAACTTTTCCGGAGGACTGAATTGTTCATAATCTAGGACTTTTAGATGGAAACTAATCTGCCTGCCGCCTCAAAATTTGCCGTCTTTCGGAATCGCCCGCTGCTCACCCTCATGCTGGGCCATTTTACGGTAGATACTTACGTGGGCCTGCTGCCCATGCTGTATCCGCTCTTGATTGACCGCTTCAGCCTCGACTTCAAGACGGTGGGGCTGGTTTCCCTGGCTTACAGCGGCATGGCCTCGCTGGCCCAGCCTTTGTTCGGCTGGGTGGCCGACCGCTACGGAACCCGTTTTATCGGGCTGGCCCTGATTTGGACCTCCGGCCTGTTTGCCACCCTGGGTTTTGCCCCCTCATTTCCGGCGCTGGTGCTGCTGGCCGGGGCGGCCGGGCTGGGGTCGGGCATGTACCATCCGTTTGGGGCGCTCAACGCCAGCGCCGTCATCGAGGGGCGACAGCGCAACACCGCCATGTCTGTTTATGTCACCGGCGGCACGCTGGGTGTGGCCCTGGCGCCTTTGCTGGGCATCCCTCTCTTTTCTTTTTTTGGCCGGGCCGGTACGGCTGTGATGCTTATCCCTGGGCTGGCCATTGCCGCCTGGATGCTGCTTGAGATGCGCGGCGTGATGGCCAAACGTCCCCATCCCAAAGCAGCCGCCCCTCAAACTGCCCCGGCCCCTATCCCCTGGGGGCCGCTGCTGGCCGTCATCGGGGTGATGATGTCGCGCACCTGGACGGTACACAGCCTGGAAGCCTTCATTCCCACCTGGTACAAGTCGCTGGGATATTCGGCCTCGTTTTACGGCCCCCTGGCCACCACTGTTGTTCTGGCCAGCGCCTTTGGCACGGTCGGGGTGGGGTCGCTGGCCGACCGTTTTGGGCGAAAGGCGCTCATCATCGGCTCGCTGGTTTTAACGATTCCGATCCTCTTTCTTTTTGCGCAGTTTCCCGGCCCCTCGGCTTTTGTCACCGGCACGCTGGTGGGTTTTAGCGCCGCTTCCACCGGCCCCTTGATGCTGGTGATGGCCCAACAACTCATGGCAAGGCGGGCCGGGGTAGCCTCCGGCCTGATTTTGGGGCTGGGCTTTATCACCGGCGCTATCGGCGTGCCCATCACCGGGGCGCTGGCCGACGCCTTTGGCTTTAGCATCGCCATGCAGTTGCAAATTGTTTTGGTAGTGGCGACTATCGCCATCGCCTGGTTTTTGCCCGGTGAGACTTATTTAGACTCGCTCACTCGCAAAAGTCAGGCCCAAACCAGCGGTAATCCTTGAGCTTTTGAACATCCCAGGTCAAGCAATTATTTGTTTGGTTTCCTTCCGGACTCTATGCTAAAATCTAGTTAGAAATGGAGTAATCTAACTACGGTTGAACTCACCATTCAATTACCGGATGAATTAGCCCTGCGGTTACAACCCGTGCGAAATCGGGTGGCAGAGATTATTGAATTAGGTTTACGAGAAATCACACCGGCCCAACATCGACTCAACAGCGAAGTCATCGAATTCCTGGCCAGCGGACCTACTCCACAAGGTATTATTAATTTTCGTCCCTCAAGCGAAGCTCAAGCCCGCGTCAGCGAATTATGGTGATGTGTTTTTGCCCCATCAGGCGGACCACATTATCCCTGAACAACACGGCGGCTCAACCTCCGCCGAAAATCTGGCTCTGGCCTGTATTCATTGCAATCGCTACAAAGGCCCCAATTTAGCCTCGCTAGACCCCTTGACCGGCGAGTTAACTCCTCTTTTCAACCCTCGTATCCAAGTTTGGACGGAGCATTTTATCCTTGAACAAGCCTATATTCAGCCCCTTTCACCGATTGGACGTGTTACAGCACGACTGCTGAGACTCAACCACCCGGACCGTATCCGGGTTCGACAGGCGCTGACAGAAGTTGGCACATATCCATAACCAAAAAACAGAGATAACCAGATTTACTTACCTGTCAAAAACCCCGGCTGCTGATAGGCTGGGTTGGGATAATCATAAAATCCCTGCCCATTCTTAAGCCCCAAGCGACCACCCTCAATATACGATTTGATGAAATCGGCGTTGGCCTGCAACTGCGCGTCGTGCAGCGTTTTGGCCCAATACTGGGTAATATCCCAGGCCGTTTCCAGGCCGACCAGATCCAAAATCCCAAACGGCCCGATGGAGGTTTTCATCACCCCCATCCAGGCCCGGTCTACATCCTCCACCGCCGCCACGCCGTTGGCCGCCAGGCTCAAAGCAGCCGTATTGAGGGCGTTGAGCATGGCGTTGAACACGTAGCCGTAATTCTCTTTATGCAGCACAATCGGAATCTGGCCGATGCTGCGCGCAAAAGCCTGGAGCAGTTCTACAATTTCCGGCGACGTGCCGGCATGCGGCATGATGTCTACCACATTGGAATCCCACACCAATTGATGAAAATGTAGCGCGGCCACCTGGGCCGGGCGGCCGGCGGCCTGGGCAAACATAGAGGGCAGCAGCGAGGAGGTGTTAGTGGTAAAAATGGTGCGCGGCGGGCACAACGCGTTGAACTGCGCCAGCACCCGGCCCTTCAACTCCGGGTCTTCCGGGACCGACTCGCTCAACAAATCGGCCTCGGCTGCAGCCGCTTGAGCCTCGGTGGTGGCCGAAATCCGGGCCAGGGCCCCCTCGGCCTCAGCCGGGGTCAACCGTCCCTGGGCGGTCAAGTGGGCGGCATACTGCTTTACCCGGCTTTGGGCCGTTTCCAGGGCAGCCGGGGCCACATCGTACAGCGTCACCGTATAACCATGCATGGCGCACTGCAAGCCAATCTGTTGGCCCATGGTACCTGCGCCGACGATGAGCACGCGCCGGATATCACTCAGTTCCATCGCCAGCCTCCCTTTTGCGGCCCAGGGCAAAATAGGCCGCCGGGCCGATAAAGTTGACAAAGACCGCCAGCGCCCACAGCGTTTTGCTGCCGTTGATCTGCTCGGCCGGTCGCCGCCGGATATCCCACAGCGCGGCCAGCAGCAAAGCAATCTGCAAAGTACTCAACAGCACAAGGGCGATTCTTTGGGTATCGTTTAAATCTTGCCAGCGTTTCTTTTGTATCATGTCGTTCAAATTCCTCTATAGTTTAACTCAAAAAACCTGCCGTAAAAGCGGCGCTTTTCTCAGGATCAGAGTGGTCACACCCCAGGATAAGAGGATGGCCAGCCCTATAACCAGAGCCGCCTTTAAGAAAAGCGGCAGGGAGATGGCAACAAAAAGATAGGCCAACGGGTATAAAATCAGCGGGTGAACATAATAAATCCCGTAGGAACTGGCCGCCAGGCTTTTCCAGAAGGGGCCGGCCCCGTTAACCTTAGTTTGAAAGAAAGCCGCACCGGCCATTAAGGAAGATAAGCAAAAAGCGTTGAACAAGCCGGTGTAAAGGAGTTGGTTGACAATCGGCGGGCCGGCAAAGGCAGGCATCACCATGATCCGGTAAGCCAGGTAGAGCAGCCCCACTGCGGCCCACAGCAGCGCCCAGGGCATCAGGCCGGGCCGGTAGCCCTCTCCGCTAAACCAGGAACGGCGGTAAGCATAGAGGCCCAGGACAAAATAGCCGATATAGAGCGGCACGCGTAACGGTTGAAAAACCAAGATATACCAATTAGTATACCAGGTTTCGGGTGGAAAGAACTGGTTAATAACCAACATCGCAACCGTCATCAGCGCCCAAAATCCGGCAAACAAGGCCCAAGATGGGGTGGAAACGCGCCGGGCCGCGCTTTTTGGCCCGGAACTTGAAACATAAACCAGGCTGAGAAGGATGAAAAAGAACAACAGCACGCCCCATAA